>CAYHES010000095.1:0-9688 GCA_964355495.1 uncultured Acidiferrobacterales bacterium | reverse complement strand
AGCAACGCCGGGAGCGGTTGCCGAGGCGCTCACCAAATAAGCCCCCGGCTTTGCCGGGGGTCATTTAACTGGACAAACACAATGGGAGAAGCCATGTCGATGCGTACAATGAAATTCCTGACCCTGTTGCTCGCCGGCGGCACCGGCACGGCGTTCGCGGCGGGCCCGGACTTCAAAGAGGGTGAGTGGGGCGTGAGTTATCGAATGGAGGTGGTGGGCATGCCGTTCCCGATGCCGCCGATCACGGCCAGGAAAAACATGTGCCTCGACAAGAACAATTTTGTCCCGGACAACTCCCAGCAGGGGCAGGAGTGTAAGGTCAGCGACCAGAAGGTGAACGGCAACACCGTGACCTGGACCATGCGCTGCCGCACACAGGAAAGGACGATCGAGGGCCAGGGCAAGATCACCTATAAAGGTGATCGTTACGACGGCGCCATGGACGCCAAGCTTATTTCTGCCGACAACCAGGGCCCGGCGGTCGGGTATAAATACACCATGCAAGGCCAGCGCCTCGGCGCGTGCGGCAAGTAACAATCCAGGATATTTCTGTGCAGGCCTGCCTCCCTTTAACAGGCTACTGAAAAAGTGTTCGTCACACCGGCGCGACCGCCATGGATGGCGGAAGTACTGGAAACGCAGGAGCAGTTTCCGGTGCAAGCCGGTGTCCAGGTTTTAGTATCAATGGTTTCATCCACATTCTGGATTCCGGCCTCCGCCGGAATGACGGAATTTGATGTTTCAGCGAGTTTTTCTGCGGCCTGTTAAAACTCTGCGACGTCAGGATGCCTCCGGCGGCACCGGACGCTTGCGGTAGTCGGCATCGATGGCCACGTAGGCGAGGGTTGCCTCCGCGACCTTCTCGACGGTGCCTTCGGCGCTGCTTTGGCGCAGCCCGCGTTCCGCATACACCACCACGTCCACGGTGATGGACGTCGTGCCGACGTGCGTCACATCGGCATACAGGCTTACCACGTCGCCCACGTATACCGGCTTGTGAAAGCGGAAGGCCGTGACTGCCACCGTGGTCACCGGCCCCTGTGCGCGGCGGATGGCGACGATCGAGCCGGCGATGTCAACCTGCGACATCAGCCAGCCGCCGAAGATGTTGCCGGCGGCGTTGGTGTCGGCCGGCATGGGCACCACGCGCAGGGTGGCGTGGCGGTCGCGTGGTAGTTCCTCGTTTTGCATCTGACCTCCTTGCTGGACAACTCAATATAGGTAAACCCCGGCTAAGCCGGTGGACCCCGGGAGGTTTGATCGACCCGGCGGTCGAGCAAGATCAAACCGTCTTCGATGTGACGTTCCCTCCCCTTCAAGGGGAGGGTGAGGGTGGGGATGGGTTGCCCGGTGCACAAGAACCCCAGCCCCCTCCCCGCCTCCCCCTTGAAGGGGGAGGAGTGATGAGGTCAGCCGCCATGGGCGACTCATGGTTTTATGGGCCCCTTTGAGGGGGGCCATCAGTATAAGCCCCAGGTGTTACCGGGGTCAGTTAAGATCGGTGGCAAGTCAGGCACCCCTCACCCCATCCCTAGTGAATGACGCCCCATTCACTAGGGAGAGGGGGAGTTGGTTCGCTGATGTGATTATTATTAACGGGGCTCACTCCGCGGCACGCGCGTGCGCGCGCAGGCCGTACTGGAGAATGAGCTGGATGAAGTCCTTGTAGCCGATGCCGGCCTTCTTCGCCGAGAGCGTCGAATCCTCATCGCGCGCGATGCCGGGATTGGGGTTGGCTTCGAGCACGTACAGCTCGCCCGGCGGCGTGAGGCGCAGGTCGATGCGCGCATAGCCGCTGAGTTCGAGAATGCGGTAGATGCGCTTGCACAGTTTCACCACGCGCTCCGCCACGCCGTCCGGCAGGTCGGTGGCGAACTGGTAATCGATGCCCCAGCGCTCGCGGTATTTCGAATCCCACTTCACCTTGTAGGTGGCCATGCGCGGCGCGCCCTCGGCGGCATGCCGGAAGGCGAGTTCGCGGATCGGCAGCACCTTGAGCTGGTTGTTGCCGAGCACGGTGACGTACAGCTCGCGCCCGTCGATGTACTGCTCGGCGATGGCGTCGCCCTGGAACTTTTCGTGGATCAGGGTCACGCGCTCGCGCAATTGATCGGCGTTTTCCACATACGAGGCCTGGGCGATGCCGACCGAGCCCTCCTCGGTGAGCGACTTCACAATCACCGGATAACGCAGCGAGCGCGGCGGTCGCACCGGACGACCGTAGGTAAACACGGCGAACTCCGGTACGGCAATACGGTGATAGGCGAGCAGTTTCTTGGACAGGGCCTTGTCGCGCGCCAGCAGCAGGCCACGCGGGTTGCAGCCGGTGAACGGGATTTTCATCATGGCGAGGTAACTCACCATGTAGTAGTCGAAGGCGCTGACCCCGGCGAAGTCTTCGGCCAGGTTGAAGGCAATGTGCGGCTTCCATTCCTCGATGGTCTTGCGCACCGGCGCCAGGTCGTCGTACACGCCGACCACGCGCACCTCGTGGCCGAGCGCGAGCAGCGCCTGCTTCACGTCGTACTCGGTGCGGTATTGCTCCATGCGCGGGTCGTCCGGATCGCTGAGATCGTCCGGCGGCACCAGCGTCACGTGCACCAGCATCATCACGCGCAGGGGGCGGCTGGCTTTGGTTTTTTTCATACGGCGAGTCGCGCCGCGCCGGAGCGCAGCGAGCCCATGTACAGCATGACCAGCGCGGCCACCAGCGCCACGCGGTTCTGTTGTGAATCATTTCCGGCAACCAGGTCAAGTTCGTCGCAGCGGCTCGCCATGTCTTCCAGTGTGAGATGAATGCGGTAGCGCGAGTCCGAGGTCCAGGCCGCAACGGTGGTGAGTAGCTCGCGCTTCAGGCGCCGCACCATGCGCGAGGCACGCTCGCGCTTGCCATGGCGCGGGCCGGGGAAAATCTGGCGTAATTGCTCCTCATGGAAACGCGGGTAGTCGGCGCGCAGGCGCGCTTGTTTTTGCTCGAAGTACTCGCGCAGCGTGAGCGTGAGCGAGCTCACGGCATCGATTTGCCGGCGGGTGCGCACCGGCGGCTTGCCGCCGCGGATCTCCTGCATCAGTGCATCCACGTACTCGAGCTTTTTCAACGCCGGCCAGTTGTGGTAGCGCTCGCGCCAGCGTGAATGCGGGTCGAGCCAGACGGCGAAGGTCTCGGCCCAGTCCTCGGCCGGGTGGCTCTGCGCGTACCAGTTGTCGAGATGGATGACGTAGTTGCGGCTGCCGGGGCGCGGCAGGTAACTCTCCGGATAGACGCGGCTGGCGCGCCCGAAGCGCCGCCGCCAGACCTGCTTGAGATGCAGGCGGTAGGCGTTGGCGAGCGCGTGCGCGGTTTCGTGGCGCAGGATCTTGAGACAGCCGTCGGCCGTGCCGCCCTCGGCTTCGAGCATGAACTGCTGCTCGAGTTTTATCAGCCGCGGATGCGCGAGATAGAAGGGGATGGCGAAACCCGGCACGCCGTCCGGGCAGAACCAGCAGTCCGACAGCCACCAGTGCGGGCGGAACAGGATGCTGCGCGCGGCCAACTCGTGCTCCAGTTCGCGCAGCGCCGGCGGCACCAGGCCGCCGCTGAGCGTGAGGCGCAGATCGCACACGCGCGCGTCGAGCAGCCGGTCATCCGGCCAGCGTGTCCAACTGGTGCTGCGGCGCGTGGTCTTTTTCTTCTTGCGGGCCGAAGTGATGAGTCTTCTCCTTTCCGTGTAGGTCGCCCTTTAGGGCGACGCGCCGCTCACAGTTCGATGAACTGTACCTCATTGGCTCAGATGTCGCCCTGAAGGGCGACCTACAACAGCCTGTCAGTAGATGCGTGTCACACGGTAACCGGCGGCGCTGAGCAACCGCAGCAGCCCGGTATCGCCCGGCAGGTGCAGTGCCCCGACCGCCACGAAGGCGTTGCCTTCCTTCAGCCGCGCGCGCATGCGCTCGGCCATGTTGGCGTTACGCCGTGTCAGCAGCCGGTCCATCATGTCGGCATAAATGCGCGCATCGTTCGGCTTGAACTTCTCGTTGAGCGCGAGCAGCGCGCCCAGGTCGCGCTTGAGGTAGGCGCGGGTGAGCTCTTCCATGGCATCTTGTGTGAGCTGGACATTCTGCACCGCGTCGCGGAGCAGCACGACCTGGTCGTCAAGACTCATGCCGTTGAACACGGCAATCTGCTCCTGCATGGTCTCGAGCCCGTAGGTCGGCTTGCCGCGCTGTGTGGCGTCGTACTGCAATGCCATGTCGAGAAACAGGCCGCGCCCCGCGCGTGGGGCGCTGAGCGCCATCAGCACCGCCCACGGCTTCATATTGTTGATGTTGCCGGTTCCGCCGGCGTCGACGGCGCGCAGGGTTTCCTGGTAGAGCGGTTCGCCGAGCACGTCCTTCAGGGTCTTGCCGTCGTTGAAGAACATGGCCTCGGCCATGGACACGATGCCCGCGCCGTTGGTGATGACCTCCATGGTGTAGCTGGAGGCGCGCTCGAAGGCCTCCCGCACCGGGCAGGGCAGGGTGGTGATGCGCGGATCGTTCGAATGATAGGTGCCGAACAGGTAGCTCGGCGCGCTGCCGGGAGTCTCGATTTTCCACAACAGCCCGCGATCGAAGTCTTGCCCCCTGACGGCAGCGGGCTTGTCGGCCGCAACCGGCCGGCATTCGGCGGCATGGCCGGCGAGCGGTACGAGCAGGAGCAGGCCGAGCCACCAGACCCGCGCGACCGGCGTGCGCCGTGCTGCATGCGTGGGCGGGAGTCGTGACAGGGGCCGGGTCATGATGGGCAGGTCAGAGGTTGTTGCCTTGGTAAGCCAACTATAATCCAATCCGCCCCCGAGTAAATGCACGGCGTCTGTTCTCGCGCCGCCCGTCCGTGCTGTGGTTAAATGACGGCAGGGGAAACACAGTACTCCGATCGGCCCCCGACGGGTCGGCGGCCACCGGCGTCTCATCGTCCTCACTTTAAGGTACTCAGGTTCACGCATGCGTCTCTGGCGCGGGTTCGCCGCCATACTTCTGGCCTGTGTCACGGGCACCGCTATCGCCGGAGAGAAACCGCTTTGGGAAATCGGGCTGGGGTTTTTTGCGCTGACTTCTCCGGATTACCGCGGCTCGGATGAAACGCGCGGCTACCTCCTGCCGTTGCCGTATATCATCTATCGCGGCGAAACCCTCAAGTTCGATCGCACCGGCATCTACGGCCGGTTGTTCGAGACGGATCGCGTGCATCTCGACCTGAGCGCCGATGCCGGCGTGCCGGTGAATAGCTCGAAAAATTCCGCGCGCCTGGGCATGCCCAGCCTGGACATGGTGTTCGAGGTGGGCCCGGTGCTGGAGGTCTGTCTGTGGCGGACCTGCGCCGGCGACCGCAAGTTGCAATTTCGCCTGCCGGTGCGCGCCGTGTTCAGCACCGATTTCGGTTCCATCGAGAGTCACGGCGGCAGCGCCCATCCGAATATCAATTTCGACATTAATAATATCGGTCCGGGCGGCGGCTGGAATTTCGGCATGGCCGCCGGGCCGCTCTACGCCACTGAGCGCCTGCACGAGTACTATTATGAGGTCGCGCCGCTCTACGCCACCGGCACGCGCCCGGCCTACGATGCGCGCGGCGGCTACAGCGGCAGCCGGGTGACGCTGGCGCTGAGCAAACGCTTTCATCGCGTCTGGTTCGGCGCCTTCGCGCGTTACGATACCCTCGCCGGCGCGGCGTTCGACGACAGCCCGCTGGTGCGCCGCGACCACGCCTTCATGGCCGGATTCGGCGTCGCTTGGATATTCGCCGAGTCCGAACAGCTCGTGGATGTGGAGGTGAAGGAATGACGCTGTCGTCATAGAATACGCAGCGCCGCACACCGCGACCCGATCAACGAGGATGGAAGTCATGTACAAAGCCCGCAACGTGGATGACTATATGGAGCTGATCAATCAGGCCCTGTTTGAGATCGAGGATCTGATCCTGTGTGCCGAGGACGAAGGCGAAGCCGATGCCGAGTTCTCGGCCGTGATGCCGGACCTGCGCGTGATCGAGGCCGGCCTCAAGGCGCTGCATGCCGAGATTCTGGGCGGGAACTACGTCATCGGCCGGGGCGAGGACCTGCCGTGCATGCCGGTGGTGCAGAAAGTGCGCAAGCGCCTGCCGATCGCTGTCCTGATCGACGCCGTCAACAACGCGCACAAGAAGGGCTTCGCGCGTGACTGAACATGCGCCGGGCAGGAGCCCAAGTGCCGTGGAGCACAGGGATGTGCGGGAACGGCGATTTGTGCCGGCGCGCGCGGGCGATTAACATCACTGCATGTCTGGAAACTCCATCGGTAAACTGTTCAGTGTCACCACCGCGGGCGAATCGCACGGCGCGGCGCTGGTCGCGATCGTGGACGGCTGTCCGCCGGGGATGAATCTGTCGGAAGCCGATTTGCAGCATGACCTCGACCGGCGCAAGCCCGGCCAGTCGCGGCACACGACGCAGCGCCAGGAATCCGACGCGGTGAAGATCCTGTCCGGCGTGTTCGAGGGCAAGACCACCGGCGCGCCGATTGCGCTGCTCATCCACAACACCGATCAGCGCTCGCAGGACTACTCCAAGATCATGGACCGGTTCCGCCCCGGCCATGCCGATTACACCTACCAGCAGAAATACGGCCTGCGCGACTACCGCGGCGGCGGGCGTTCCAGCGCGCGCGAGACCGCCATGCGCGTCGCGGCCGGCGCCATTGCCAAGAAGTGGCTCAAGCAGCAATACGGCACGCTGATCCGCGGCTACCTGGCGCAACTCGGGCCGATCACCCTCGAACTCAAGGATTGGAACGCGGTCGAGCAGAACGCATTCTTCTCGCCCGACCCCGCGAAGCTTCCGGAACTGGAAAAGTTCATGGATGAAATCCGCGCCGACCGCAACTCGATCGGCGCGCGCGTCAACGTGGTGGCGAGCAGCGTGCCGCCCGGCCTCGGCGAGCCGGTGTTCGACCGCCTGGATGCCGACATTGCGCACGCGCTCATGAGCATCAACGCCGTGAAGGGCGTCGAGATCGGCGCCGGCTTCGCCGCCGTCGCGCAGAAAGGTACCGAGCACCGCGACGAAATCACCCCGCAGGGATTCCTCAGCAATAATGCCGGCGGCATTCTCGGCGGCATCTCCACCGGCCAGGACATCATTGCCAGTATCGCGCTCAAGCCGACTTCCAGCCTGCCACAGTCCGGGCGCACGGTGAACGTGCGCGGCGAGCCGGTCGAGGTCATCACTACCGGACGGCACGACCCCTGCGTCGGCATCCGCGCCACGCCCATCGCCGAGGCAATGCTCGCGATCGTGCTCATGGATCACGCCTTGCGCCAGCGCGCGCAGAATGCCGACGTCGTGCGCACCACCCCCGTTATTCCCGGCAAAGCCTGACCAGCATACTGGTCGTCATTCCGGCGGGGCTTGCCCCGGCATGACGTAAGCCGGGGGCCGGAATCCAGCGTTTAATAAACATCGGCTCATAAGCCGATTCCGGATGCCGGCTTGACTCGTTACTGGACTTACAGTTTACTTATCGAATGGCGTATCAGCCCCACTTCACCATTACCCCAAGCCTGCTCTCGAAGGTAGAGGCCGTGGCCGCGCTGCGCGAGCGGATTCTCGGGGCGGCTGTCGAGTTGACGTGGATTCCGGCATTACAAAAGGACACGCGCACACGCAATGTCCATGCTTCTACCGCCATCGAGGGCAATTCTCTCACGCTGGCGCAGGTGCGGGCACTGGAGGAAGGGCGCACATTGGCCACTTCCGGGGAGCGGGCCAAGCGCGAGGTCATCAATTATTTCGCCGGCCTTCGCTATGTGGAAAAGCACGCGTCGAAGAAGCGCATCGGTCACAACAACATCCTTGAACTGCACCGCATCCTGGCGGGCGAGGTGATGGACCAGGGCGAGGCGGGACGTTACCGGACGATTGCCGTGCGAGTGGGCCGTTATGTGCCGCCACCGCCGTCGGCGGTATCCGGCCTGATGTTCGAATTGCTCGAATGGTGGAACAAGGAGTCGGTGAAACTTTCCCCGGTGCTGAGCTCGGCCATCCTGCATCATCAGTTTGAAACGATCCACCCGTTCGCCGACGGTAACGGGCGAACCGGCCGGGCGCTGGCATTATGGGAGCTGTATCGGCGCGGCTTCGACACGCACCACATCTTTTCCGTGGACGAGTACTACTGGGAAGATCGTCCACGTTATTACAAGGAGCTGGATGCGGTGCGCAAGGCGGGCGGTGATTTGTCCGGCTGGCTGGAGTATTGCGCCGAGGGGCTGTGCCAGACGCTGGAGCGTGTGTGGTTGCGGGTGCAAACCTTCAGTGTGAAGTCGTCCGTTAAGCTGGTGCTGCGCCCCCGGCAGGAGCAGTTGCTCAACCTCCTGCGCGATCACCGCAGCATGCCCCCGAGCGAGATATGGAGCGCGCTCGGCATTTCCAAACAGGGCGCGATGGATCTGCTGCGCCCACTGCTGGCGGCGGGTTTGGTGGAAAAGGTGGGCGGCAAGAAAACCGGACGTTACGTCCTCAAGAACTCATGAGTTTACTCCGAGATGAGTTTGTACGATTTGGTAACCATAAAAATCAGGGATGGACAGTGGCAAGGTAGGTGTGATGCGAAAAGCTAACCAACTGCTAATTTGGCAAGAATTAGCAGTTCCGGGCCAGACCGCCAATCAAGCACTGAAAGAATCTAGTATTTGACGCATGTCCTTGCGTGCGCCAAGATGGCGTACAGGAGGACCAAACCATGCTGACCAAGGCCAGCACCAAAACTACCCCCAAGCGCGACCGCATGCACCTGCGCCTCGATGCCGCCACCAAGCGCAAGCTCGAGCGTGCCGCCGCCTACGCCCAGAAATCGGTCACCGATTTTGTGCTGGCACAGGCCGTGGAGGCCGCCGAGCAGGTGCTCAAGTCCCATGAACAGCATGTGCTCTCGACCGCCGACTGGGAGGCCTTCTGCAAGGCGCTCGACCGGCCGGCGAAACCGAATCGGGCGCTGAAAGAAGGCTTTCGCTGGTATCGGAACAAAGCGGCGTAAGCCGGCGAATGGCGCTGACGTTACCGCCCGTTGTCGAACCACTCGCCCGCAACCATCGTCGCGAAGGCTTCGATTGCGGCGAGCCGGCACTGAACGACTACCTGCACCGTCAGGCAACACAGGACATGCGCCGCGGCGTGAGTCGCGTATACGTGGCGCGCGAACGCGGCTCCTCCAGAGTGCTCGGGTATTACACCCTGAGCGCGGCCAGTTTCAGCAGAAAGAACCTCCCGGAGAAGGAGGCCAAACGCCTGCCACACTACCCGGTGCCGGCCGCGCTGCTCGGGAGGCTGGCGGTGGACCGCAGTTGTCAGGGACAACAGTTGGGGAGGTTTCTCCTGTTCGACGCGCTTAACCGGGTACTGCACGCCGCCGAGACGCTGGCCGTCTACGCGCTGGTGGTGGACGCCAAGCACGACAGCGCCCGCGCATTTTACGAACGCTACGGGTTCAGGCCTTTTCCCGATTCGCCATCACGGCTGTTTATCCCGATCGAAACATTGCGCCGCGCCGCTGAGTAATGTGTTTATGAAAGAGTTGATGAAATAACCATGGTGGTGTCGTTTGCATCACACAGCGTGCATTTGAGGAAGATCATACGTAATGGCCATCAAGAAATCCGAACTCTACTCCTCCCTCTGGTCCAGCTGCGACGAAC
>CAYHES010000094.1:0-9720 GCA_964355495.1 uncultured Acidiferrobacterales bacterium | reverse complement strand
TCATCGCCTACATGATCGAGCGCGACGAGTGCCAGGGCCCGGTCTACTTCCAGAAGTGGTTCGGCATGAAGCCCACCACCCCGATCATCTCCGGCGGCATGAACGCGCTGCGCCTGCCCGGTTTCTTCCAGAACCTCGGCCACGGCAACGTGATCAACACCGCTGGTGGCGGCGCCTACGGCCACATCGACAGCCCGGCGGCCGGCGCGATCTCGCTGCGTCAGTCGTACGAGTGCTGGAAATCCGGTTCCGATCCGATCCAGTACGCCAAGAGCCACAAGGAATTTGCGCGCGCCTTCGAATCCTTCCCGGGCGATGCCGACAAGCTCTATCCGGGCTGGCGTGAAAAGCTGGGCGTGCACAAGTAAGCGGGTAATGCATCAAGGCAGCAAGAAGCGCCCCCAGTACAACGGGGGCGTTGTTTTTTGTAGGGTGCGCCCTGCGCACCGAATAAATGGTGTGCAGGGCGCACCCTACGGGAGTCTCGAATGACCGACAAAGACCAGTACAAGGTCCACAAGGAACCGTTCTACCAACAGCAAGGCAGGGAAGTGGCGCTCTATGCAGCCGCCTATGCCGCGCGCCTGCCGGTGATGGTGAAAGGCCCGACCGGCTGCGGCAAGTCGCGCTTCATCGAGTACATGGCATGGAAACTCAACAAGCCGCTGATCACCGTGGCTTGCAACGAGGACATGACGGCGAGCGATCTGGTTGGGCGTTATCTGCTCGACACCAACGGCACGCGCTGGCTGGATGGCCCGCTGACCACCGCGGCGCGCATCGGTGCGATCTGTTACCTGGATGAGATCGTGGAAGCGCGCCAGGACACCACGGTGGTGATACACCCGCTCACCGATCACCGCCGTACCCTGCCGCTGGACAAGAAGGGCGAGTTGCTTGAAGCGCACGCCGATTTCCAACTGGTGATTTCCTATAACCCCGGCTATCAGAGCCTGATGAAGGACTTGAAGCAATCCACCAAGCAGCGCTTCACCGCGTTTGAATTCGACTACCCGAATGCCGGGCTCGAAGCCGGCATCGTGGCCAGGGAAACCGGCACGGACGAGGCGCTTGCCGCCAAGCTGGTGAAAATCGGCACGGCCGCGCGCAACCTGAAAGGCCATGGCCTGGACGAAGGCATCTCGACGCGCCTGCTGGTGTATGCCGCCACCCTGATCAAGGGCGGCGTGGAGCCGCGCGACGCCTGCCGCATGGCGCTGGTGCGCCCGATCACCGACGATGCGGATATTCGCGCGACGCTGGATCACGCCATCGATGTGACGTTTGCCTGAATGGCTCCCTCTCCCGCATGCGGGAGAGGGTTGGGGAGAGGGATTGCGGACATGACCGAAACCGAATACCAGCACCCGCTGATGCAGATCTACTGGAGGCAGCTCGACAGCCGTTTCCCGCAGGTCGAAGAGGTGTTCGAGGATTGCATGGCCGAGGCGCTGGCCGTGCTCACGCGTGAGGGGCTCTCCGAATACCTGGATGCCGCCCGTTTTCTCGGCAAGATGGGGCGCGGTGCCGAGCCGATCCTGATTTTCCTGGAGGAATGGCCCGCCGTGGCGAAGGCCGCGGGCGAAGACGCGTTGTTGCCCGTCATCACGCTGGTGCGCGCGATGACGAAGTCGCCCAATGGCAATGCGATCACGCCGTTCCTGCAAAGCCTGGCGGGCGTGGCGCGCCGGCTGCATTCACAGGAACAGTTGCAGGACTATCTGGACCTGGCCCTGGATTTCATGGAGCGCACCACCGGCTCCATCCATGGCATCCACAAGACCTTCGCCAGCCCCGGCCTGCCGGATTTCTTCCAGCAGGCACCCGTGTTGCTGAACCAGCTGTCCATCCAGGGCCTGAAGAACTGGGTGGAATACGGCATCCGCCATTACGGCGACCACCCGGAGCGGCAGCGCGATTATTTCAGCCTGCAATCGGCGGACAGCCGCGCGGTCCTGCAACGCGAACGGCATGGCACGTTGCTGGTCGATAATGAACGCAAGCTGGACCTCTATCTGCGCGCGTTGTGGCAGGACAGCGAGCACCTGGTGCCTTACTCCAGCGCCTACGATGAACTGCGCAAGCCCATTCCTTATTACGACAAGCTCGGCATCCGCCTGCCGGATGTGTATGACGATGCGCGCGGGGTGAGCGGCATCGACCGCTATCGCGCCGTGCTTGCGCATATCGTCGGTCACCGGCGCTGGAGCGAGGCGCAGTTCGCCGACAACCTGAGTCCGTTCCAGCGCATGGCCATCGAGTTCATCGAGGACTCGCGCGTGGAATACCTCAGCATGCGCGAATATCCGGGCCTGCGCCGGATTTTTATGGCGCTGCACCCCAAGCCGGACGAAAGCGCGTGCGATCCGCAAACCACCTCGTGCCTGCGCCACCGCCTGGCGATGCTGTCGCGCGCGCTGCTTGATCCGGAGCACGGCTATCGGGACCCGCACATTATTGAATTCGCCGAACGCTTCCATGCGCTCATGCAGCAAGGCGCATCCAGCACCCGGGACATCGCCAGCCTGGCGATCGGCTTTGTCGCGAAGACGCGCCGCCCGAGCGACCAGTTCGCCAACATCCATTTCGCCGGCACCGTGGTGGACTATCGCGACGACAACCGCCAGCTGTGGAAATTCATCGAGCAAGGCGACGAAGAAGAGGCGTTCGATGAAAAGCGCAAGATCGAGTTCGATGAAGCGATCCAGGGCCTGCCGCCGCGCCACTACCCGGAATGGGATTACAGCAGCCAGACCTACCGTCCCGACTGGGTGAGCGTGTACGAGGCCCTGCACCCGCAGGGCAACGCCGCCGACATCGACAAGCTGCTCGCCAAGCACGCGGTGCTGGCCAAGCGCCTGAAGCGCATGCTCGACCTGCTCAAGCCGCAGGACAAGGTGCGCGTCCGCTACCAGGAAGAGGGCAGCGAGCTGGACCTGGACGTGGCGCTGCGCGCCCTGATCGACTTCAAGGGTGGCGCGACGCCGGATCCGCGCATCAACATGAGCCACACCACCAGCGGCCGCGACATTGCCGTGATGCTGCTGCTGGATTTGTCCGAGTCGCTCAACGGCAAGGCCGCCGGCTCGGAGCAGACCATTCTGGAACTCAGCCAGGAGGCGGTCTCGCTGCTGGCCTGGGCGATCGAGAAACTGGGCGACCCGTTCGCGATCGGCGGCTTCCACTCCAACACCCGGCACGATGTGCGGTATCTGCACATCAAGGGCTACAGCGAACGCTGGGATGATGAGGTGAAAGGCCGGCTGGCCGCGATGCAAGCCAGTTACTCCACGCGCATGGGCGCCGCCATGCGTCATGCCGCGCACTATCTCGAAAACCAGAAGGCCGACAAGAAACTGATGCTGATCCTGACCGACGGCGAACCCGCCGACGTGGACAGCAAGGACGCACGCCTGTTGATCGAGGACGCGCGCCAGGCGGTGAAAGAGCTCGATCGGCAAGGCATCTACAGCTACTGCATCAATCTCGACCCGCAGGCGGACGAATACGTCAGCGATATCTTCGGCAAGCAGTACACCGTGATCGACAACATCCAGCGCCTGCCGGAGCGCCTGCCGCAGTTGTTCATGGCGCTCACCAAATGATTTTCATGGGCATCAGCAGGCTGTTGAAAAAAGGACTCGTCATTCCGGCTTGCACTTGAAACTGCTCCTGCGTTTCCAGTACTTCCGCCATCCATGGTGGTCGCGCCGGAATGGCGAAGCTTGATGTTTCGGTGCGTTTTTCAACAGCCTGTTAGACTGCCCCGTTGGTGCGTCAGATGGGGCAGAAGCAACTGATTTTGCTCGTCACCGCGATGAGCCGGCTGACTTGGCTATGTACGGGGGTTGGGGCGGTGCCTCGGCCTGTCCTGGACGGTGGCGTCGAGCGGCAGGCTGAACTACTATAAAAGGCTATAAGCTAAAAGGCTATAAGCCGCACTGGTTCGGAATTCGCCGTGGAGACGGGTGCGTGGGAGGCATCGGTCTGGCGCGGTTGTCTCGCCGCAACCCCAAGCGTCAGGGAGGGAGGAACAGTCCATGCCATCGCGGTCGATCGCCAGCGGGACACGCCTGTTTCGCGCCCCGGTGTGGTTGTGTTTGGCAGGCACGAGCCTGCTGCTGGCGCTGTCCGGCGCGCTCGCCGCCGACCGTCCCGTGCTGGTTCTGAACGACACCAACGAACCGCCCTTCACGACCGCGGACCGGGATGGCCTCCTCGACCTGGTTGCCGGCGAAGCGTTCCGGCGCGCCGGGGCCGAGCTGCGGCTGGTAAAGCTGCCGGCGGAGCGCGGCCTGATCAATGCCAATGCCGGTATCGAGGATGGCGATATGGCGCGTATCGCCGGGCTGGAAAAGCAATATCCGAATCTCGTGCGGGTGCCGGAGAAGCTGGTGGATTGGGAGTTCTCGGCGTTCAGCAAGGATGCCTCGATCGCGTCGAGCTGGAAGGCAATTCGCCAGCGCTCGGTGGGGCACATCAAGGGGTGGAAAATCTACGAACAGAATCTCGCCGGGGCCGAACGCGTTACCACCGCCGACGATCCCGAGCAGCTTTTCCGGTTGCTCGACCTGAATCGCATCGAGGTGGCCCTGTATGAACGTTCGCTCGGGGCGGCGCTCGCCAAGCAGCAGGGCCTGAAGGGCGTACGCCCCCTGGCGCCGCCGCTCGCGACCCGCGAGATGTTCATCTACCTGCACAAGCGGCACGCCAGTCTGGCAGTACGCATCGCCGATGCGTTGCGCGCGATGAAGCGCGAAGGTTTCTATCAGCGCGCGTATAACGAGAAACTCAAGCCATATCGCGAGGTGCCCGCCCTGTGATTTTTGCAGGCATGCACCGCAGCCGGCTGCGCTCACCGCTTGCCCGGCGCCTGATCGTCGCCATCATTCTGTTCAGTTCGGCAATCACCCTGATTCTGACCGCCATCCAGCTTTACGGGCAATACCGTAACGACGTGGATGGCATCGAGACCGATCTTGCCCAGATTGAGCAGGTGCACCTGAAGGCCCTCACGCAATCGCTGTGGGCGACCAACAACAAGGAACTCACGCTGCAACTCGAGGGCATGGTACAGGTGCCGAACTTCGAGTACGCCGCGGTGCACGACGCTGCACGCCTGTGGGCGCAGGCGGGGAAGCGCGGCGCGCGCAGTGTTGTCGAGCGGGCCTATCCGATGCTCTACCCGGTACAGGGCAAGGAGCGGCGGATCGGTACCCTCAGCGTGGTGGCGAGCCTCGATACCGTCTACCAGCGCCTCCTGAACCAGGCCATGGTGATTCTCGCGAGCAACGCCGTCACGATCTTCCTGGTCGCCGGCTTTATTCTCATGTTCTTCCACTGGCTGGTGAACCGCCACCTGCTGACGGTCACCGGGTATGTGCGCGGGCTGAACCCGGCCACGACCTCGGCGCCACTCGCGTTGCAGCGCCCAGCGTCGCGGGTATCCGACGAATTCGATGAACTGACCGCGGCGATCAATCGCATGCATGAAAAATCACGCGACGCGCTTACGGCGTTGGCCGAGAGCGAGCAGCGCTTCCACGCCATCGCCGACTACACCGTGGACTGGGAAAGCTGGATCAGTCCAGACCACAAGCTCATCTGGGTGAATGCCTCGGTGCAACGCCTCACCGGCCACACACCGCAGGAATGCCTGGCCATGCCGGAATATCCGTTGCCGCTCGTGGCCGCGGATGACCGGGACAGAATGCGCGAGGAATTTACAAGCCCACAGCGCGGTCGCAGCGGTGAAAATCTCGAATTTCGCATCCAGCACAAGGATGGCCAGCAGCGCTGGGCGGCGGTATCGTGGCAACCGATCTTCGGGCGTAGCGGCGAGTACATGGGATACCGCACCGGCGTGCGCGAGATCAGCGAACGCAAGCGCATGGAGCTGGATCTGCAAGACAAGGTCATGGCGCTCCAGCAATCCGAGGACATCCAGAGACGTCTGGTTGCGATCGGGCAACAGGAGCAGGCGCGCATGTCCTCGCTGCTGTCGGCGATGAACATCGGCATCCTGTTCGAGGACGTGAACAACAGGGTCATTTATTTCAACCCGGCGTTCCGCCGCATCTGGCTCATTCCGGACACGGTCGATCTGGCCGGGCGCGCGACCAAGGAGGTCATGGGCCTGTCGGCCAACGTGCTGGCGCGGCCGGATCATTTCTCCAAGCACATCCTGCATGTGCTGGGCACGCATGAGGTCAGCGATACGTTCGAGATCGTGATGGCCGATGGCCGGGTCGTGACCCAGCTTTCCTACCCGGTGCGTGACAACGACGGGCGGTTCATCGGGCGGTTATGGATTTACGAGGATATTACGCGTGAGCGCCAGACCGCCGAGCAGTTGATCTATTTGGCCGAGCGCGACTCGCTCACCGGTCTGTACAACCGTCATCGCTTCCAGGAAGAACTGGCGCGCATGTTGGCGGATGTGGAACGGCGCCAGTCGCACGGCGCGCTGTTGTTCTTCGATCTTGATGAATTCAAATACATCAACGATACCTTCGGCCACCGCGCCGGCGACTCGATGTTGATCCGCGTGGCCGGCGAGGTGCATGCCCTGGTGCGGCGCAATGAAATCATCAGCCGCATCGGCGGCGACGAGTTTGCCGTGCTGCTGCCGGATGCGAGCGAGGCCGAGGCCACGCACCTGGCCGAGCGCATCATTCGCGCCATCGCCCAGATTCCATTTCGCTTCGAGGGGCAGAACCTGCGCCTCACCACCAGCCTCGGAATCGCGCATTATCCACTGCATGGCGCGAACGCCGAGGAGCTGGTCTCGCACGCGGATGCCGCCATGTATCAGGCGAAGGAGGCCGGCAAGAATGCCTGGCGCGTGTATCGTCACGATCTGGACGCCTCACGCGAAATGCTGCATCGCCTTTCCTGGAACGAGCGTTTGGGCAACGCGCTGGAAAAAGATCTGTTGCGGCTGCATTTTCAGGGCGTCTACCACGCGGCGGATGGAAGCCTGGCGCATCTGGAGGCGCTGGTGCGCATGCAGGATGAAACGGATGCCGAGCGCATCATCATGCCCGGCCACTTCATACCGGCGGCCGAAAAGACCGGCAAGATTCTCGATATCGATCGCTGGGTGATTCGCGAGAGCATCGCCCTGCTCAAACGCCTGCCACGGTTGCCGGCGATCGCCGTCAACATCTCCGGACGCTCGTTCGATGAGCCCACCTTGCCGCGCTATATCGCCGAGCAGCTGTCCGCGCAGGGAGTTTCGCCCATGCGCCTGATGGTGGAACTCACCGAAACCTCGGCGGTTTCCGACCTGCACGACGCCCAGCGTTTTATCGAAGCCTTGCGCCAGACCGGTTGCCGGGTGTGCCTGGACGATTTCGGAACCGGATTCTCTTCATTCGCCTACCTGAAGCACCTCAAGGTCGATATTCTCAAGATCGACGGCCTGTTCATACGCGATCTGCCGAACGACCACGACAACCAGGTATTTGTGAAGTCCATCGTGGACGTGGCGCGCGGCATGAACAAGATTACCGTGGCCGAGTTTGTCGAGGATGCCGAGACGCTCATCATGCTAAAAGCCTTTGGTATCGACATGGTGCAGGGTTATCATCTGGACATGCCGCGCGCCAATCACCCGGCCCTCGATATCTAACTAGTACCCCGTCAAAAAAGTTTTTCCGCATGTTCCAAGGCGCGAAGCAGAACGAGGAGTCCCTTCTCCCTCCGGGAGAAGGACAGGATGAGGGGATAATCAATGGGAAACTGCATGATCCCCTCACCCCAACCCTCTCCCTGCGGGAGAGGGAGCCCTCCGGAAAAACTTATTTGCCGGAGTACTAGGAGTACTAGAATGGCTATTTTTCCAGGCGCCGTTATTGGCGCAATGGACTTTGTGCAGGCTTGCATTCCTTAGATACCTGTACAGCTTTGGCACCCCGCACAGCACATGGCCGACCGCCACGAGTCCTTCTTTTCCTGGCCGCGCACGACCGCGCCGGTGTTGACCGCGGCCACGCTGCGCACAGCCCCCGAAGATTTCATAGTCGAAGAGCAAATGCCTTATACGCTGTCCGGCGCCGGCGAGCACCTGTGGGTGAAGCTGCGCAAGCGCGGCTACAACACCGAGCAGGTGGCGAAGCAGCTGGCGCGCACCGCCGGGGTCACGCGCCGCGAGGTCGGTTATGCCGGCATGAAGGACCGGCACGCCATCAGCGTGCAATGGTTCAGCCTGCACCTGGCGGGCCGTCCCGACCCCGACTGGAGTTCGCTCCCGGACGGGATGACGGTGGTTGAAAGCACGCGCCACTCGCGCAAGCTGAAAACCGGCGCGCTGGCCGGCAACCGGTTCATCATCGTGCTGCGCGATTGCCTGGGCGAGCGCGATGCGGTGCTGCGCCGTGGCGAAGAAATACGCACGCGTGGCGTGCCGAATTACTTCGGCGAACAGCGTTTCGGGCACGGTGGCGGCAATGTCGCCGCGGCACGCGCGATGTTTGCCGGCAGTGGGAACGTGCGCGAAGCCGCAAGCGGGACATCCCTGTCCCGCGGCCCTCGCCTCGTTCCGATCGGCGATCGCAAGCAAGGTGGCATCTATCTCTCGGCGGCGCGCAGCCAGTTGTTCAACGAGGTGCTGGGGCGGCGCGTGACCGCCGGCACCTGGGATCAGGCCCTGGCCGGCGACGCCATGATTCTGAACGGCAGCCGCAGCTTCTTCGTGCCCGAGGTTATCGATGCAACCATCCGCCAGCGGCTGGCCGAGGGCGATATCCATCCGAGCGGTCCGCTCTGGGGTCGGGGCGAACTGCCGACGAGATCCGCCGTGCGCGAACTGGAAGCGGCGGTAGCCGCTGAGCACTCTGATCTGGTGCGCGGACTGGAGGCCGCCGGGCTGGAACAGGAACGCCGTGCGCTGCGTGTGATCCCGCGGGAATTCAACGCGCAATGGCTGGATGCGAGCACGCTCAGCCTGGCATTTGTCCTGCCGCCCGGCAGTTACGCCACCATGCTGCTGCGCGAGCTTGCTGACTATCGGGATGCCGCTGCCGCCGCCTGGGGAGAAGAGCCGGCATGAGCGGCAAGGTGATCTATGCGGGCAAGATTATCCGTCTCACGCTCGATACGGTGCTGTTGCCGAATGGCGCCACCGCCGAGTTGGAGATCGTGCACCATCCCGGCGGCGCGGCGGTGGTCGCACTCGATGCCGAAAACCGCGTCTGCCTGTTGCGTCAATATCGGCACGCGGCCGGCGGTTGGCTGTGGGAACTGCCGGCCGGCAAGCTGGATAACGGCGAGGCGCCGCTCCTGTGTGCGCAACGCGAACTCGAAGAAGAAGCCGGCATGCGTGCCGGTGACTGGCAATCGATCGGCAGGATCATCAGCTCGCCGGGCGTTTTCACAGAGGTAATTCATTTATTTCTCGCGCACGCACTCAGCGCCGTGCCAACGCGCATGGAAGAACACGAAGTCATCGAGGTGCACTGGTTGCCGTGGGGCGAAGCCTTGCACATGGCGCAGGCCGGCGAGATTGAAGATGCCAAAACGCTTGCCGGCCTGCTGCGCGCGCAAGGGCATGTCGCAAAGTAGGGATTCGGCGTCTAGCAAATTGTTGGAAAAATGTTTCGTCACACCGGAATGACGGAATTTGATGTTTCGGTGCGCTGTTCAACAGCCCGCTAGTGTAGTGCTGCACTCTTGAAGGAACATTGCTTGTTCGTCATGTAGGTCGGCCTTCAGGCCGAC
>CAYHES010000093.1:0-9735 GCA_964355495.1 uncultured Acidiferrobacterales bacterium | reverse complement strand
CTCTCAGCCCGCGCAAGCGGGCTTTTTTTTGCCCGGCGAAGCCGCTATCCTGCGGACACGCATGGACACCTTGACCGACATTCAGGATCTCGCGGCCTCCGCCGGCGTCCTGCTTTCCGCGCCCGGCACCTGGCGGCAGCTCGCCGTAGCCGCCGGTGGATTTATTGTTGCCCTGCTCAGCGGGCACTTCCTGCAGCAGCGCCTGCAGCCGCTGATCAGGCCCGGCGGCGTCACCGGCCTCGGCCGCACGGCCATGCGCACCGGCATGCTTGCCCTCATCCCGCTCCTCTGGTGGCTCACGCTGCTCGCGGCCTCGGCGTGGCTGCGCCGGCGCGGCCACCCGACCGATGTGATGCACGTGGTGGTGATTCTGGTGGGTGCGTTCGCATTCATCCGCATGGGCGTGTTCGTGCTGCGCCACAGCTTCAGCCCGGGCAGCAAGCTCAAGGCCTGGGAATGGTCGCTCACCGTTACCATCTGGGGGCTGGTGGCGCTGCATGTCCTGGGGTTGCTGCCGGTGGTGATCGAGGTGCTGGATGAACACGCGCTGACGCTCGGCAGTACCCGCATCTCGCTGTACACGGTCACGAGCTTCGTGCTGTCCATTGCCCTGCTGTCGCTCATCGCCCTGTGGCTCACGAACGGTATCCAGACGCTGCTGCGGCGCGCGGATTCACTCGACGACAGCTTCAAACTCGTGCTATCCAAGCTGGCGCGTTTCCTGCTGCTGACGCTGGCCGTGGTCGTCGCCATGGTGACCGCCGGCATCGATCTCACGGCGCTCGCGGTGTTCGGTGGCGCACTCGGCGTGGGTATCGGTCTTGGCCTGCAGCGCATCGTCAGTAACTTCGTCAGCGGCATCATTCTCGCCTTCGAGGAGTCCATTCGCCCGGGAGACGTGGTGAGCGTCGGCAATACCTTCGGTGTCGTACGAGGCCTGCATGCGCGCCACATCGAGGTGCGCGACCGTGATGGCAAGGATATTCTCATACCGAACGAGACGCTGCTGACCTCGGAGATCGTCAACTGGTCGTACGGCGACCGCAACGTACGCTTCCGCCTGCCGGTGCAGATCAGCTACCAGGACGATCCCGAAGCTGCCATGACGATCATGGAACTGGCGGCGCGCGATACCGAGCGCGTGCTCACGGATCCGCCGCCAGTAGCGCGCTTGATGGGTTTTGGCGACAACGGCATCAACCTGGAATTACGCCTGTGGGTGAATGACCCGGAGAACGGCGTGAACAACGTGCGCTCCGATACCTATGTGCGTATCTGGCGCGCGTTCCGTGCCAAGGGAATTTCCATCCCCTATCCGCAGCGCGACGTGCGCCTTATCCCGGAACGCGCGGCGCCGGCGGCCTCCCCGTCTGCCGGAGGACAAGGTAGTCAGCCAGAATCCGGTGATGATCGAATGCCAGATTCGCCGGCAGATTCTCCGGATTAAAAACACCCACCGCGGCGGCATCGTCCTGGGCGCGCGGTGTGCCCTGTGCAACCGCCACGTACACGGCCGAGGCCGTGTGCCCACGCGCATCGCGCTGTGGGTCGGAATAGACCCCGAGTAATACCGTGAGCGTTACGTCGAGCGCCGTCTCTTCCCGCGCCTCGCGCAGCGCCGCCTGTTCGACGCTCTCCCCGACATCCACGAACCCGCCGGGAATGGCCCAGCCAGGCGGCGGGTTGCGGCGTTCGATCAGCACAATCGGCCGTCCGGGGCGGTCCACCAATTCAATAATGATGTCGGCGGTCAACAGCGGTGTCACGGGTACCGGCATGGTGTCTCACACATTTTGGGAGGCAACGGCGACGTGGATATGGTGGGGTTGCGTGCGGATTGTGGACGCGTCAACAGACACTGCTCGTGGGCCCTGCAAGATCCCGGGTAAAACACCGAACGATCAGATCAGGCCGGCGAGGCGCTTGTGCAGCGGGCTGTGGCGCGGGAAGTGGGCCAGCAGGAATTCCATCTGGTCGGCGAGCACCCGCTTGCCTTGCAGGTAAATGTACTCGGCATGGGTGGGCGTAAAAGGCACGGCGAGCAATGTCATGCCCGCCTCCTCCGGCTTCTGTCCAGCCTTGTGGTTGTTGCAGCGCTTGCAGGCCGTCACCACGTTTTTCCAGCTGTCCATGCCGCCACGCGAGAGCGGCGTGACATGATCGCGCGACAGATCACGCGCCTGGAAATGCCCGCCGCAGTACAGGCACAGGTGCGCGTCACGGGCAAACAGGGCGGGATTACTGAGCGGCGGGGTGTAGTGATTACGCGCCTTGATCAGGCCATGGTGCTCGCCCTGCGTGGCGATTATGGAATTCACCTTGACGATGCTGCGATGCCCGGTGATCGCGTTGTACCCGCCGTGCACATGGTACAGCGTTACCCCGCAGGCATAGGCAACTTGGCGAAGGTGGTAGAGTCGGACAGCGTCCTCAAAGCCGATCCACTCCAGTGGTTGGCCCGCGACATCCGTCCTGAGTACTTGCTGACTGAGTGGATACACAACATCTTGCCCATCGGTAGCGGCTGCAAACCGGTCGGGGAACGGCCCGCCGGACGGCAAACCTGATGGCCTGCATCTAAGCAACTTTGCCCGGTTTTTGCAAGTACAAGACCACATGGCGGAGGCGTACTGCGACCGGCACACGCCCTGTGTTACCCTCCTCGCACAAGACAAAAAGCGGCGCCCCCGGTCATGGACAACCGTCCTTCCCCCGCCAAAATATCCCGCCCGAAGGTCAGCGACAGCTTTGCGCGCACGCGCCTGTTCAAGTTACTGGACAGCGCGCGGCGCAAACCGCTCATTTGGGTCATGGGCCCACCCGGCTCGGGCAAGACCATGCTGCTGGCCGACTATCTCGAGCGCCGGCGCGTGACCACGCTCTGGTACCAGGCGGACCCCGGCGACGCGGACATTGCCACCTTCTTCCACTACCTCGGACTCGCCGTGAAAAAGGCCGTCCCGCGTCATCGCCGTCCGCTACCCATCTGCACCCCCGACCGCCTCACCGATCTGGATCGTTACGCGCGCCAGTTCTTCACCGACCTCTATGCCCGCCTCAAACCACCCTTCGCCCTCGTGTTCGACAACTATCAGGATGTTCCGGCCGAGGCCATGCTGCACGAAGCGCTGCGTGTGGCGCTGGAGATGTTGCCCGAGGGCGGTCATATCGTCGCCATGAGCCGCCGGGAACCACCGTCCAGCCTGGCGCGGGCACGCCTCCATGACGGCATGGCGATGCTCGACAATTCGGTCCTGCGTCTCACCCTCGATGAGGCGCAGGGCATCGCCCGTCACCGCTTGCCGGACCGGCGTGCGCGCCAACATGTGGCCGAACTGCATGAACTCACGCACGGCTGGGCAGCGGGGCTGGTGCTGATGCTGGAGCAGGCGGATGGGGCCATATCGGCCGGCGCAGCGACGTACAGGACACCCGACGTGCTGTTCGAATACTTCGCTGCCGAGGTGTTCGACAAGGCCGACCCCGACACGCGCGCGGTGTTGTTGCAATCGGTGTTCCTGCCGAGCATGACGGCGCGCAGCGTGGCCACGCTCACCGGCGAACGCCGCGCCGGCCGTATCCTCAATCACCTGAGCCGCAATAATTTCTTTACCAGCCGCTACGACCTGCCGGAAACGGTCTACCAGTATCATCCGCTGTTTCGGGAATTCCTGCGCTCGCGCGCGCCGCGCCTGCTGGCACACGATGCGCTTACAGCGCTGCGCACGCGCGCCGCCGCACTCCTTGAGCATTCGGGCGCGGACGATGCGGCGCTCGCGCTCTATGCCGAGGCACACGACTGGGACAATTTTCAGGCGTGCCTGATGCGGATCGCGCCAAGTCTGATGGCGGAAGGCCGTGCCCAGGCACTCGAACAATTGCTGGGGACATTGCCAGCAGAACACTCCGTGCCGTCACCCTGGCTGCGGTACTGGCAGGCCAGTGTTCGCTTGATTCACCATCCGGCCGGCGGGCGTCTGCTTTTTGAGCAGGCCATTACAGGATTCCGGGAAACGGGTGACGCGCACGGCGCGCGCCTCGCCTGGTGCAATATCGTCAACTCCATTCTGCGGGAGCGCACCGACTACCGTTCCCTGCCTGGCTGGATTTCGGCATACGCCACGCTGCCGACCACACCCGCCGACTTGAGCAGCGAACAGCCGGTCACCGTGAGCATGCTCAATGCCATGGTGCTGGTGCAACCGGCGCATCCAGACATTGACCTCTGGTCGGAACGTGCCCTAACCCTGCTGCGCTCCCACGCCAGGGCAACGCTGCGCCTCGGCGCCGGCACCTATCTGCTGATGCGGCACGCGCTTTCGGGTGAGCCGTCACGCGCTACGCCGGTGCTGCGCCTGCTCGAGCATGTCCTGCAATCACCGCAGGCCGAACCTCTGTTGCAGCTCAATGCGCAAACCGCTATCGCATTCTTCCATTGGTTATCCGGAACGCCGGCGGCGGCACTGGCAACCATTGATGATGCCTTGCGCCTGGCGCAAACCACCGGACTGCACCTGCTGGATTCGCAACTGTTCATACACGCCGCCGCCGCGTCACTCACGGCGGGCGATCTCGACGCGGCGGAAGAATGGCTGGATCGACTGGCATCGACGACCAGCCCGTTGCAACCGTTCGATGCCGGCTTTCATCATTATCTTGCCTGCTGGCTCGCGCTGCGACGTGCCGACCTGCCGGCGGCCATGGAACATCTTGCACACAGCGAAAAACTGGGCACCGGCCTGGGCCTCTGGTTCGTCGACGCCAGCCTGCTCCAGGCCCGCTCCCAGATCCTGGTGCAAATGGGCAACACCGCAAGCGCGACCGAACCGGCCGGGCGCCTGCGGGCCCTGGCGCGCGCAAACCGCAGTCACTTGTTCGGGTTCACGGCGCTACTGCTCGATGCCCAGCGCGCACTGGATGAAAACCGCGAAGCGCAGGCACTGGAGTCGCTCGCCCAGGCCATGGCGATCGGGCGGAAACAGCGGATTCTGAATACCTATTGCTGGCTGCCGCGCGTCATGGCGCGACTGTGCGCCAAGGCACTTGAGGCCGGCATCGAGACCGATTACGTGCGCACCCTCGTCCGGCAGCGCGCCCTGCCGCCCAGCGACGATGCGCGCGACCTCGAAGTCTGGCCGTGGCCCATCAAGCTCTACACCCTGGGAAGACTATCGATTTTCAGTAACGAGGAAACGCTGGCCTTTAAAGGCAAGGCCCGAGGCCGGCCGCTGGAACTCTTGCAGGTGTTGATCGCGCTCGGCGGGCGCGGCGTTCCGGAAGAACCCCTGAGCGAAATCCTCTGGCCTAACGCCGAGGGTGACGCGGCGCACCGCGCGTTCGACACCACGCTGCATCGTTTACGCCGGCTGCTCGGCTCCGAGCGCACCCTGCTGCTCTCGGACGGGAAGCTCTCGCTCAACCCCGCCGTATGCTGGGTGGATGCGTGGACATTCGAACGGCTGCTGGGGCAACTCGATGAACTGATCAAGCCACCCGTCACTATTGATGTCGAATCAGCACAGACCATCGCCCGCCTCGCCACCCGGGTTTCTGCGCTCTATCGTGGGCCCTTCCTCGGCGGGGAGACCGATGCCGCATGGGCGATCGCGCCGCGCGAGCGCCTGCTCAGCAAATTTCTCTGCCAATTGGGCACACTCGGCCGTTATTGGGAATCGGCCGGCGAATGGGGCCGCGCTGCGCAGACCTACCAGAAAGCCATCGACGCGAGCAATCTCACCGAGGAAAATTACCAACGGCTGATGCTCCTCTACCGTGCGCTCGGGCATCGCAGCGAGGCGCTCTCGGTCTACCGGCGCTGCCGGGAAACCCTGCTCGCCGCGCACGGCCGGCCGCCCTCCCCCGGCATCGAGGCGCTCCGCCGGGAACTGGAAACCACCCGTTGATCGGCTGCCTTCCCCATACCACATCCCGCCTACCCTCCTGTAAGTCATCTGTAAGTTCCGCTCGCATAATCTGCGTTCCGGTAGCGCGCATCTGCCGGTATGGGAACGGAGTCCCGCCCCGGCCAACCCGGACGGCCGTGTCGCCCCAGGCACCAAGAACGGCGGATCGGCAGGCGCGCTCCACACCGCAAGGCTCCGGGCGCTGGTATCAATGGACTGTTCTTCTTTCGAGAAGAAATCCAGCCACCCGGATAAGCGCAGGGACAGCGTCATAGTTCGCGAATCTGGTGCCGGCCCGGACGGGGCGCGCAACGAACCAGATATCTCTTCCAGATCCTCCTGGGAACCTTTCCCCATCCGGAACGAAACGGGTGGGATTTTTTTGCGCGTGAAAAACAAAAAAGCCCGGCAGGGCCGGGCTCTTTTGATTACTGCGGGACAGCAGTTACTTGATCTTCGCTTCCTTGTACAGCACATGCTTGCGGGCGACCGGATCAAATTTCTTGAGCTCCAGCTTGTCCGGCATGGTGCGACGGTTTTTGGTGGTTGTATAGAAATGGCCGGTGTCCGCGGTGGACACGAGCTTGATCTTTTCGCGTATGGCTTTTGCCATGGTTCAGTTCCTCAGACCTTCTCGCCACGCTCGCGCATCTCGGCAAGCACCACATCGATACCCTTCTTGTCCAGGGTGCGCAGTCCACTGATAGACAGTCGCAGACGCACCCAACGTTTCTCGCTCTCCACCCACAGGCGGCGAACATGCAGATTCGGCAGGAACCGCCGACGGGTCTTGTTGTTGGCGTGGGAAACCGTGTTTCCCGACATGGGGCGTTTGCCCGTAACCTGGCAGACCTTCGACATCGCTCAATCTCCGTACTGCCCTGCCCGGACGGGCAGGAAAGCGCGACTTTATATCAGAAAATGGCGGCCAAGGGTAGCTCGAATCGCAGTTTTTGCCGCCCCGTACCGCCCATTTTCGGGCGGTTTTGATGGCATGCGGGGCCGGCCGCGACCAAAGTCGAGGTAGCTTGGCTGCGGATGCCTCGCCATAAGGCGCAAAACAGGGGCTTGGCGGCGCTGGGCCAGGCCGGGCTGGTTGAGAAATTCGTCGATGCCCTCATCTGGGTAATGTACTCGGTGTATATCTCTACGAGCGCGGCCTGAGCCTCGTCCACATCGGCTGGGTAGTGGGGTGTGTACGGTTTCGAGTGGGGCGGCTCGCAGTTCTTTACCGGCCGGCTGTCCGACCGCATCGGCCGCCAGAGACCGATCGTGTGTGGCATGTGGGGTGGGTACTCGTTATTGCCGGGGTCGTGGCGCTCATCAAGTGGCTGGCGTCGGCAACGAGCCAGCGCGGCGAGACGCCGCTTGAGATTCTCAAGACGCGCTATGCGCGCGGGGAAATCAACAAGGAGGAGTACGAGCGGATGCGGCGCAAATTGCAGGAGTAGCCACCGCATCCGCAGACGTGCGCGCAGTCAAACGCCAATACAACAGGAGGGTCATCATGGACATCGCGGACATCATGTTTCACGTACCGGCCGATCTTTCGAGCACGGACCGCGCCAACATCGAGCGTGACATTCAGGGGTGTGACGGTGTGGTCTCGGTGCACTTCAGCAAGGTCGACGCACACATGCTGGAGGTTGCCTTCGATCCGCGGGTAATCGATACCGAGACGCTGCGCAAGCATGTCAGCGAGCGCGGCCTGGAAGTCAGCAAGATCGGCCTGTAGTCCGGCGACGCGCGCTCATTGCGTACGGGTCGAAGTGTGTATCTCTCGCCTGCCCGTATGAGACAGCCGGGAAATGGAAAGCCGAGGACGGGTTCGATGCTTCCCGCCGTGCACAACCTGCCAGGCATTGACGCACTTCGTTTAGCGCGGCGCGCGGGTGCGCCACTCGCCATGACACCGGAGGAGTACGACGCCTGGTATCGCACGCCGCGGGGAAGCTGGGTCGGCGAGACGGAGTATCGCCTGCTGCGCCAGGCGCTTGCACCAGGCCCGGGCGCGACCGTGCTGGATGTGGGTTGCGGAACGGGTTACTTCACTCGTCGTCTCGCCGGTGACGGTCTTGGGGTGACGGGCATCGACTCCAGCCCGGCGATGATCCGCTACGCGCAGTCCCGCAGGCGGAGCGGTGAAGCATACATCGTCGGCGATGCCCGCAACCTTCCGTTCCCGGATCAGCGCTTCGACTACTGCATTGCCATTACTTCGCTCTGCTTTATCCATGAGCAGGAGCAGGCGCTCGCGGAGATGGCGCGCGTCACGCGCCGGCGGATCGCCCTCGGCCTGTTGAACCGGTACAGCCTGCTCTACTGGCAGAAAGGCCGGCACGGTGGCCGCGGTACTTATCAGGGCGCGCGCTGGCACAGCGCCCGGGAGGTGCGCCGGCTCCTTGGCGGGTTTGGTCTGGGCAACGTCGTTATACGCTCCGCGATAGTCCTGCCGAATGGCGGATCAATGGCGCAGCGCATCGAAACCATCATGCCCGGCAGTCTTCCGCTCGGCGGATTTCTGCTGGCGGTGGGCGACCTCGCGTAAGGTCAACGCCCCAAGCGCGCAATGTCGAATTCAACACATGTCCGGCATGGAACAGAGGCCGTGGGGAGGCGCCTGTCTGAATTCTGGTGCCCGGCCGCGTACCTCAATCTGGCTGTAACTTCGCGGCAGGAACGCGTGGTGTCGTCGGTGAATTTGCCCCGACGACACCGCAGGCACTCGCCTACTTCACGTCCTTGATCGCTTCCTTGAGGGCATCGTGCTTCGCCTTCGGGCTCGCCATCAGGCGGCCTTCCGTGGGGTGCTTCGGCACGCCTTCGATTTCCATGATGTCGGACATCTCCGTGAAGCTCACCATGCCGTTGTTCTTGCCGCCGTCTTCGGCGATCAGCTCATCGCCCCAGTACACCGCCGGCGCCTTGGCACCCTTGCCGGCCATCGCGTGGGGAATGATCTGGACCGGAATCCGGTAGACGTTGGCCAGCTCCGCGGCGACCTGCATGTTGTTGTTGCAGCGCACCCACGGCGGGTCGCGGCCGATGAGGGTGAGCACCTTCTGGTTGCCGAGCTTGGTGATCCCGGGCGGTCCCGCCCAGACCTCGGTTGCGAGCCCCAGGGGGGCGAGGAGCAGTACCAAAACGGCAGCCAGCCAAAAAGAATAACGCGGATTCATAAGCCAAACCTCCTTCGTACTATCTTGAGTGAAATGAAACTTTCGATGTAATGATGTAATAAAGACCGTGTCGCGCATGAAGTCGTTGTTGCCCTCCTTAAAATCATTCGTGGACCCGCCCACGGGCGATCACTTGCCGACCGCCACCGGCCGGCCCTCGGATTTCCACTCGGGAAAACCGTCTTCGAGACGGCGGGCGCGATAGCCGCGCTTGCGCAGGCGCTTGACGGCCTCGAAGGCCAGCATGCAGTACGGGCCGCGGCAGTAGGCGACGACCTCTTTGCGGCGCGGTAGCTCGGCCAGGCGTTGCGGCAGGGCCTTGATGGGGATGTTGACCGCGCCGGGGATGTGCCCGGCCTCGTACTCTTCCGGCGGGCGCACGTCGATGATCAGGGCATCGCCCGATTTCAGCAGCGCCGTCAGCTCCCGGTGGTTGACGGGCCGCAGCCCCGCGTCGTTGGCGAAGTGCTCGCGCACGATGATCTCGACCTCGGCGAGATGGCGCTCGCCCACGCGCCGCAGACAACCGAGCATCTGCGGAACCTCGTCGTCCGAGAGGCTGTAGATCACCTGCACGCCTTCCTTGCGCGAGCGCACCAGCCCGCCTTCGCGCAGCACCTGCAAGTGGTGCGAGGTGTTGGCGATGGGCATGC
>CAYHES010000092.1:0-9884 GCA_964355495.1 uncultured Acidiferrobacterales bacterium | reverse complement strand
CTGCGTGAACACGGACACGCGCATCGGCATTGCACCCCCACCCTCGCCCTCCAGTGAATGAAGCCCCATTCACTAGGGGGAGGGAAACAAATCTCGACCGCGGTAACGGTCGAACCGTTGTGGGTCCCCGGGCAGAGCCGGGGGTTTACCTCAAGCTGAATTAATCATTCTCAATTGTAAGCAAGCCTGCACAAAAATAACCAGATATAATCATCACACCCTGAACCGGCGCTGCCAGAGGCCTCCGGCCGACCGCGGCAGGGCGAATCTCAACGCGGAACACGAGCGCAAGCGATGGCGAGCAACGCCCCCGAAACCAAAGCCGGTTCTGCGCCGGCGCTCATCAGCACCGCACCCATTCCCGTTCTCATGTTGCGCGGCTCGGCGGCGCTCTCGCCGTTCCGACAGGAACGCCTCATGAGCCGGTTGCGTGCCGCACTCCCGCTCGTCGAAACGGTTTATGCCGAATACCGGCACTTCGCCGCGCTTACCCAGGAACTCAGCGCGCCGGAACTCGGCGTGCTCGAGCGCCTGCTCACCTACGGGCCCAAACTCGAAAGCCACGCGCCACAGGGCGACTTGCTGCTGGTGGTACCGCGCCTCGGCACCATCTCGCCCTGGTCCACCAAGGCCACGGATATTGCCCAGCACTGCACGCTGAACAAGGTGCGCCGCCTGGAGCGCGGCGTCGCCTGGTTCGTGCGCCAGCGCGGCGCTGCGGCGCTGACACCCGACGAGCGCCGCCAGGTTGCCGCACTGGTGCACGATCGCATGACCGAAAGCGTGCTGGCCGGATTCGACGCGGCCGCGGCATTGTTTCGCGTGGAAAGCCCCGCGCCGCTCTCCACGGTGGATGTGCTTGCCGGCGGACAGGCCGCACTCGCCACCGCCAACCAGCAGCTCGGCCTGGCGCTTGCGCCGGACGAGATCGACTACCTGGTCGAGAACTTCATGCGCATCGGCCGCAATCCCACGGACGTGGAACTGATGATGTTCGCACAGGCCAACTCCGAGCACTGCCGGCACAAGATTTTTAACGCCGATTGGGTGATTGACGGCAAGCGCATGCCGCACTCGCTGTTCGCCATGATCCGCAACACGCACGCGCTCAATCCGGCCGGCACGCTGGTGGCCTACAAGGACAACTCGTCGGTCATTCAGGGTTTCCGCAGTGGGCGCTTTTTCCCCGATCCGGCGACGCATGAATACCGCTACCATGAGGAAGACACGCACATCCTCATGAAGGTCGAGACGCACAATCATCCAACTGCGATCTCGCCGTTTCCCGGCGCGGCCACCGGTGCGGGCGGTGAGATTCGCGACGAGGGTGCGACCGGCACCGGCTCGAAGCCGAAGGCCGGCATCACCGGCTTCTCGGTTTCGAATCTGCGCATCCCCGGCGCCGTGCAGCCGTGGGAAACCGATCACGGCAAACCCGGGCGCATTGCCAGCGCGATCGAGATCATGCTCGATGGTCCGCTCGGCGGCGCGGCGTTCAACAACGAGTTCGGCCGCCCCAATCTCGGCGGCTACTTCCGCACCTTCGAAGAACAAGTCGCCGGCGAAGTGCGTGGTTACCATAAACCAATCATGCTGGCCGGCGGCCTCGGTAACATCCGCGCCGCGCATGTGCACAAGAAACAGATCACGGCCGGCGCCAGCATTATCGTGCTCGGCGGCCCGGCGATGCTCATCGGACTGGGTGGCGGCGCCGCCTCCAGCATGACCACCGGCACCAGTCACGAAGATCTCGATTTTGCCTCGGTGCAGCGCGGTAACCCCGAGATGCAGCGTCGTTGCCAGGAGGTCATCGACCAGTGCTGGGCGCGTGGCGAGGACAGTCCGATTGTCTCGATTCATGATGTCGGTGCCGGTGGCCTTTCCAATGCCGTGCCGGAGATCATCAACGATGCCGGCCTCGGCGGTGAGTTCGAGTTGCGCCTCATTCCGAACGACCAGCCGGATATGTCGCCCATGCAGATCTGGTGCAACGAGGCGCAGGAACGCTACGTGCTGGCCGTGGATGACCGGCACCTCGACGACTTCAAGAAGCTGTGCGAGCGCGAGCGCTGCCTGTATGCCGTCATCGGGCATGCCACGAAGGAGCGGCATCTCACGCTGACCGACAGACATTTTGCCAGCCAAGGCGCGCAGGCCGCGCGCCCGATCGATATGGATCTGAGTGTGTTGCTCGGCAAGCCGCCGCGCATGCAGCGCGACGTAAAGCGCGTGAAGCGCAAGCCGCCGGCCTTCAAGACCAAGGGCATCGACCTCGCCGAGGCCGCCTACCGGGTGCTGCGCCTGCCGACCGTGGCGAACAAGAATTTCCTGATTACCATCGGCGACCGCAGCGTCACCGGACTCGTGTGTCGCGACCAGATGGTCGGGCCGTGGCAGGTACCGGTCGCGGACGTGGCCGTCACCGCCGCCAGCTACACCGCCTACACCGGCGAGGCCATGAGCATGGGCGAGCGCACGCCGCTGGCGCTGCTGAACCCGGCGGCGAGCGCGCGCATGGCGGTGGGCGAGGCGCTCACCAACATGGCGGCCGCGCGCATTGCCAAACTGCCGGATGTGAAGCTGTCGGCCAACTGGATGGCGCCGGCTGGCCATCCGGGCGAGGACGCCGCCTTGTTCGATGCCGTGCAGGCGGTCGGCATGGAGCTCTGCCCGGCGCTGGGTATTTCCATCCCTGTCGGCAAGGATTCGATGTCCATGAAAACCGTCTGGGAGGAGGGCGGCGCGCAACGATCAGTGACGGCGCCGGTGTCATTGATCATCTCGGCCTTCGCGCCGGTGCTGGACGTGCGCAAGACACTTACGCCGCAACTGCGCGTGGATCGGGGCGAGACCGATCTCATTCTCATCGATCTCGGCAAAGGGAAACATCGTCTCGGCGGGTCGGCGCTGGCGCAAGTATACAAGCAGGTTGGCAACGAGGCGCCGGACGTGGACGATGCGCGTGTGCTGAAGCTGTTCTTCGCCGTGATTCAGGCGTTGAACGAGCTCGGCTTTCTGCTCGCCTATCACGACCGCTCGGATGGCGGCCTGTTCGCCACGATCTGCGAAATGGCGTTCGCCGGACGCACCGGGGTGCGCATCGAGATCGATGACCTCGGGCGCGACCCGCTGGCGGCATTGTTCAGCGAGGAACTGGGCGCGGTCTTGCAGGTGCCGCACGATCGCCTGAACGGTATCCTCGGCGCGCTCAAGGAGGCCGGCATCGCGCGCACCGCGCATCGCATCGGCACGCTCACGCCGGATGATCGCATCAGCTTCCTGCGCCATGGCAAGGAGGTGTTCAGCGACACGCGCGTGAACCTGCAACGCGCCTGGTCGGAAACGACCTGGCGCATGCAATCGCTGCGCGACAATCCCGAGTGCGCGCAACAAGAGTACGACCGCATTCTCGATGACACCGACCCGGGGCTGACCGCCATGCTCACGTTCCAGCCCGCGGACGATATCAGCGCGCCCTATATCGCCACGGGGGTCCGTCCGCCAGTGGCGATCCTGCGCGAGCAGGGCGTGAATGGCCAGATGGAGATGGCCGCCGCCTTTGATCGTGCCGGTTTCCGTGCCGTGGACGTGACCATGAGTGACATCGTCGACGGGCGCGTGTCACTCCGGGACTTCAAGGGCTTTGCCGCCTGCGGCGGGTTCTCGTTCGGCGACGTGCTGGGTGCCGGCGAAGGCTGGGCGAAGTCGATCCTCTTCAACAACCGTACGCGCGACGAATTCAGTGCGTTCTTCACGCGGCCGGACAGCTTTGCGCTCGGCATCTGCAACGGCTGCCAGATGATGTCCAACCTGCACGAGATCATACCGGGCGCCGAAACCTGGCCGCACTTCGTGCGCAACAGCTCCGAGCAGTATGAGGCGCGCGTGTGCATGGTGCAGATTCCGCAAAACCCGTCGATCCTCCTGGCCGGCATGGTCGGCTCCTTCCTGCCGATCGTGGTCGCACACGGCGAGGGTCGCGCCGAGTTCCGTGCCGTCGCCGACTGGGAACGCATCACCGCCGGCCACCAGGTGGCGCTGCGTTTCGTGGACAACCGCGGCCTGGTCACGCAGGCCTATCCGCAGAATCCCAACGGTTCGCCCGCCGGTATCGCCGGCCTGACCACGCCGGATGGACGCTTCACGGTCATGATGCCGCATCCGGAGCGCGTATTCCGCAGCGTGAGCAACTCCTGGCATCCGGATGACTGGGGCGCGGACGGTCCGTGGCTGCGCATGTTCCGCAATGCGCGCGCGTGGGTTGGCTGATTTATGAATTCCTTCTTGCTGGCCGGGATTATCGTGAATGTCCTGCTGACCGGGCTGGCGATCTACTGGGTATGGCGCAACATGAAGCCGAAAGGGCCCGACAGGAAAGACCGGGACTGACGATTTGTGCGCGGCCGATGTTGCGGAATGCGACAAGGCCGGCAGTGCGCCGGCCTTGTCGTGCCTGTTCAGGCGGTGGTGTCCTGCTCCGCGATCTCCTTGCGCACCATGTCCATGTCGAGCGCCTTGGCCTTGGCGAGAATATCCTCCAGTGCCGGGCCGGGCAGGGAGCCGGGTTGGGAGAACAGGATGATCTGGTCGCGAAACAGCATGAGCGTGGGGATGGAGCGGATCTGGAAGGCGGAAGCCAGCTCCTGCTGGTCTTCGGTGTTGACCTTGGCGAACACCACGTCCGCATGCTGGGCCGCGGCGGCTTCATAAACCGGCGCGAAGGCACGGCACGGGCCGCACCACGGCGCCCAGAAGTCCACCAGGACCATGGCGTTTTTCTGGATCACGTCTTCAAAGTTGTCTTGGGTGAGATCGACTGTGCTCAAGGGGAAGGCTCCGGTGGCACCCGGGGGTGCATGGGTAAGGGGCTGATCGGCCCCGGACGGGTAAATCAGACTATTATAATGTAACCTCGGTCTATCGAGCCCGGTCGGCGCGCCGAAGAACGTCAGGGTTCGGTGTCCGGGTGACGCCAAAGGTTCGGCACGCGCCAGACCCTGGCTGAGGGGCTATTAAAAAACCAAGACAGGTCAATGAATTAGCGTCCCCGCCTCGGGGTCGCGGGGTGGCATAAGAAATGCAAACCTGTACAGGTCAGGGCAGGTTGGTGCCCATTTAAGAAGGCACAGGGGAATTCATGAATTCAGGCTATATCCGGGCGATCTTGGGGATTTTTACTCTCTGCGGGCTGGGCAGCGTCGCCCAAGCGGATATCTTTGTCTATCAACTGCCGGGCGGGGCGCGCATTGTCACCGACCACCAGCTCAACAACCGCGATTACAAGCTCGTGCGCCACAGCAAGAACAGCAAGGGCGCGGGCGCCCTGGTTTCGAGCCGCAAGATTGCCTATGCCGTCACCGACCCGGCCGCCTACGACCGGCTGATCCTTCGCACGGCGACGACCCATCAGGTCGATGCCGCGCTGGTGAAAGCGGTGATGCATATCGAGTCCGCATTCAATCCGCATGCCGTATCCGACAAGGGCGCGCAGGGCCTGATGCAGCTCATGCCCGAGACGGCGCAGCGCTATGGCGCCGAGGATCTGTTCGATCCGGTGCAAAATGTGCGCGCCGGCGTGCTGTACCTGAAAGACCTGCAGAAGATGTTCAAGAACAACACGCGCCTGGTGCTTGCCGCCTACAATGCCGGCGAGAATGCGGTGCTGCGCCACAAGGGGATTCCACCATACGACGAGACGCAGGATTACGTGCGCAAGGTCACGAAGATGCACCGCCAATACCTGGCCGTGGAGAAACAGGCGATCACGGTGGCGAGCGCCGCGGTGCCGGCGCCGCACAAACTGGTTCCGGCGGCCGTACCGGCTACACAGCCGAGCGCAGCGGGTTTTGTGCCGGTGGCGTCGGTGCAGCCGGTTAACGAAACCCCGCCCGAAAAGAATCTCTAGTGTAGTGTTGCACTCTTGAAGGAACATTGCTTGTTCGTCATGTAGGTCGGCCTTCAGGCCGACATGTCGGGCTAAAACCGCAAGCAGGCCATCCCTGGCCTGCGGCCCTCGCCTCGATCCCATCGGCGAAGCCCGACCTACAGGGGGCTCCGGGAAGTTACCGGGAAGTTATAAGTACCAAACAGAATGCAACACTACACTAGCTTGTCGCCATCCCGAGGCCAGCCGGCTTCTGCACAGCGGCGGGCCGGCGCCGGCATCACGCCCGTGCCGCTTACGTCAGCAGTACCGCCACAATACCCGTCATAAAAATTCCGTCGAATGTCCCGGCGCCGCCAATCGACGCCACGGGTGTGCCCATGCGCCGGATGTCCTTGAGCCGCAACAGATCCGCACCGATCAGCACCCCGAGTGTTCCGCCCACGTAAGCGAGCGGCGCGCTGTGTTCCGGCCCCAGCAGCAGCGCGGTCAGGGCCGCGGCGAGCGGCGCCACAAAAATCGGCATGCCGATCCCGATCCCCGGAAGCGGGCGGCTGGCGAGGCGACTCACCAGTGCTACGATCCCGACAGCCGATACGAGCATTGGCAGCGGCAGCCCGCCGCGTCCGATGAGATAGAGCGAAAACAGTACCGGGATCAGCCCGCCGCCGACGTTGATGGCGATCAGCGTGCGCCCGTGAAACTCACGGGGCGCGTGGCGCAGCAGTCCGCGCAACGCCACCGGCACCGCCTCGGCGGGCGGCGCTTCGGCGCTCACCGTGAACAGCGGCAGGTTGATCGCGCTGCCGATCAGCGAAACGAACAACAGCAGAAAGCCGGATTGCGCGGACAGGCCCAGCTTGTCGAAGGCGAGCGTCAGCGCGCCGACCTGCACGAAGCTCACGAGGAGCACGAGCAGGCTGATGAACAGGAGCAGAGGCAGAGGTGCGAAGGGCGCGCGCATGGCGTTCATTCGTCCGATGTCGGTGGCAGAATCAGGAAAGCGGCGCACGCATCACGCGTTTGATGCCCAGCACCTGCTGGCGCATGAAACCCGCGGTGCATCATGGTGACGGCGCCGGGCCGGATACGGTCCAGTGCCTGTTTGAGCAGCTTGTCGCGCGGAGGTTTCTCGCTCGCCGGTTCGTCGCCGATGAAACCGCCTCGTCCCAGTGCACGTGCACCGGGTAGCCGCAGTTGGCCGTCCAGCGGATCGCGTTCTGGGTGGCGCGCCCGCCGGGCGCGCGCCACAGGCCGCTCAGGGGCTGTCTCGTGAGACCGTGAAACGTCTCATCCACCATTTTCAGTTCGGCTGTGTGATGGTGTCCACGAGGCTGATGGACTCATCTCCGGAGTTGAGAATGACGGCGGTTTCCGCGCCGGCCGGTATGCCGCCGAGGCTGGCGCTGAACAGAAACAATATGGAGCAGGCGGGACACCGCAGGTTGTGCATGGGAGATAATCCGTCGGGGTGCGCTTGCAAAGATGGTACCCCAGTGAGTGAATTGCAACCAGAGAAACAACGACTTGCAGCACTTTCCGGGCGACCTGCGGGTGCTTGCAACAGAAAAGGGCTTTACGTAGTATGAGCCGCGGTTCGCCAAACAGGGCGGGCTTGTGTTGAAGTGGCGGCACGAAGAATAACTGTCTTTGCCATGCGTTCACGCCATGGGGACATCGAGTTTCTTCAGTCTTTCCTTCAGCAAATTCATTAATCCGGGATTCGTCCCGTCTGTTGCTCCAAGAGCCGAGGTTACTATGCAGAGTGGTACGGTAAAGTGGTTTAACGACGCCAAGGGTTTCGGTTTCATTACTCCGGCGGATGGCAGTGCCGACGTGTTCGTGCACTTCTCGACCATCCAGGGAGACGGATTCAAGAGTCTGCAGGAAGGCCAGCAGGTGGAATTCGAATCCGCCAAGGGCCCGAAGGGCATGCAGACCACCAAGGTCGTGCCGCGCTAAAATTTCCCGGAAAAGCCCTGCCTTGCAGGGCTCTTCTTTTTCTGCCGCTTGTGGACTTAATCGGTCAGCCGGCCGGAGGCTGTCTTTGGATTTTGACAAACTCCCTACGTTGCCGGCCTGCCCATTCATGCCGTATTCGTCCATAATAAGCGCGTCTGGACCCGTCGTGGCCCGGGGCGCTTTCAGAACAATGCCCAACGTCGAAATTTCCAGAGCCGCCAGTCCTGTTGCTTCCATCGATTCTGACCCGAGCTGTACGCCGGTAGTCACGTTTGCCCTGAACGCCTGCCAGACAGGGCACGGCGGCGATCGCCCCGTGTGCCGGACGTGCACGGCATGAACCAGCCCGTCGATCAATCCCGCCAGAGTCTCGCGGCCCTCGCGGTCGCCGCCGTCGGCGTCGTGTACGGCGACATCGGCACCAGCCCCCTGTACACCATGAAAGAGGCGTTCCACGGCGCGCATGCCATGGACGTGTCGCCGGCCAACGTGCTCGGCGTGCTGTCGCTGATCTTCTGGTCGCTCATCATCGTGGTGTCAGTGAAGTACGTGGTGTTCATCATGCGTGCCGACAACAAGGGCGAGGGTGGCATCATGGCGCTCATGGCGCTGGTGCAGCGCGCCACGACCAGCGAGTCGCGGGCGCGCTGGCTGCTGATGACGCTTGGCATCTTCGGCGCTGCACTGTTCTACGGCGACGGCATGATCACCCCGGCGATCTCAGTGCTGTCGGCGGTCGAGGGTCTGGAGGTCGCGACACCGGCGCTCAAGCCGTACGTGATCCCGATATCGCTCGTCGTGCTGGTCGGGCTGTTCCTGTTTCAGCGGCACGGCACCGCCCGGGTCGGCGCACTGTTCGGGCCGGTCATGTTGCTGTGGTTCGCCACACTCGGTTTGCTCGGTATCCTGAGCATCGCGCGCTATCCGGAAGTGTTGGCGGCGTTGAGCCCTGGTTACGCGGTCGCGTTCTTCGTCCAGCACGGGGTGGGCGGCATGATCGTGCTCGGCGCGGTGGTGCTGGCAGTCACCGGCGGCGAGGCGTTGTACGCCGACATGGGCCACTTCGGCAAGCGCCCGATCCGGCTCGCCTGGTTTTGCTACGTGCTGCCGGCGCTGCTGCTCAACTATTTCGGCCAGGGCGCGCTGTTGCTGCACGACGTCGAGGCGGCGCACAACCCGTTCTACCGGCTGGCGCCGGACTGGGCGCTCTATCCGATGGTGGCGCTGTCGACGGTCGCCACGGTGATCGCCTCGCAGGCGGTGATCTCCGGCGCATTCTCGGTCACCCGCCAGGCAATCCAGCTCGGCTACGCGCCGCGCATGAACATTGCGCACACTTCGGAGCGCGAGATCGGCCAGATCTACATCCCGTTCATCAATTGGGCACTGCTGCTCGGCGTGTTGGCGCTGGTGCTCGGCTTCCAGTCGTCCAGCAACCTGGCCGCGGCCTATGGCATCGCGGTCACCGGCACCATGGCGATCGACACCATCCTGGCGTTCGTGGTGGTGCGCAGCCTGTGGGGCTGGAACTGGGGCGTGACCGCGGCCGGGATCGTCGCGTTTCTCACTATCGATCTCGCGTTCCTCGGCGCCAATGCCCTCAAGTTCTTCCAGGGCGGCTGGTTCCCGGTGCTGATCGCCCTGGCGGTGTTCACGCTGCTCGCCACCTGGAAGCGCGGCCGGGCGCTGCTGTCCGAGCGCCTCACGGAACTCGCCATCGCCATCGAGCCATTCCTCGACAGCGTCACCCGCCATCCGCCGGCGCGCGTGCCCGGCACCGCCGTGTTCCTGACCACCAAATTCGAGGGCGTGCCGCATGCGCTGATGCACAACCTCAAGCACAACAAGGTACTGCACGAGCGCGTTGTGCTGCTCACGGTCGTGTTCCAGGATATCCCGCATATCGACAGCAGCGAGCGCATCGAAATCTGGCCGCTCGGCAACAACTTCCACAAGCTGTTCGTGATCTACGGCTTCAAGGACGAGACCAATATCCCCAAGGCGCTCGAGTTGTGCGCAGCGCTGGGGCTCGAATTCA
>CAYHES010000091.1:0-9996 GCA_964355495.1 uncultured Acidiferrobacterales bacterium | reverse complement strand
GCAGTGGCTGAAGATAGGCGGAGTATGCCATGTTTTTTAACACAGTAGAATTAGGCAGGCCTCATCAACGACCATACGGAGTCGAAGCCTCCTTCAACGCCACCAGTTCAATTTGTACGGCGTCATTCCCGTCCCCCAGCCAGATCTGTCCCTCCTGAATGGTGCACTGCAACCGCATGTTGCGTTGGGCGAGCTTTGCCAAGGCACGGCTCGCGTCGAGCGGCAGGTTCATGACAGTGAGATTATCCGCCCGTTCGAGTTTTTCCCGGTTCTGGGTCCACCACAAGTCGGCACCACGGCCACCATAGGCATAGATGCATACCTGCTTCGCACGTCCGCAGGCGCGGCGAATTTCTTTTTCTTCCGGCTGACCAACTTCAATCCAGAGATCGATGTTGCCGGTCAAGTCCTTTTGCCAGAGATCAGGCTCGTCTCCGGCGCTGATGCCACGCCCAAACACCAGCGCCTCGTGCGCGTGTCGCACAAACGCCAGCAGGCGCACCATCATGCGCTCGTCAGTTTCGGATGGGTGACGCGCCAGCGTCAGCGCATGGTCCTGGTAGTAGTTGCGGTCCATGTCAGCGATTTGCAGCATGGCTTTGAAAATGGTGGCGTTCGAGGCCATTTAGAATTTCACCGTCTCCCAGTACTTGACGTTCAGTACCTTGGTCGTGCTCTTGCCCAGCGCCGTAATGTATTCCTCCGGCGTGCCTTTGAGATTGGGATTGGTGCCGTAGTGCATGGGCATGGCGTACTTGGGTTTTAGGTAATGGCGCGTGGCGTAGGCGGCGTCCTTCGGGCTCATCACAAAATGCCCGCCCACCGGAATCAACACCAGATCGGGCTGATAATAGCTGCCGATGAATCCCAAGTCGCCGAACAGACCGGTGTCGCCCATGTGGTAGACCTTGAAGCCGTTCTCAAGCTCGATGATGAATCCGGCCGGCTCGCCACCCACGTGCACCTCGGCCTGCCCGGTCTTGGGATTGGTCCACTTGTATTCGGAGCTGTGCTCGGCGCGCGTCATGGTGATCTTGATGCCCTCGCCGAGCGGCGTGATCACACCGCCCTTGTTGAAGCGCGGCGAAAGTTCATTGGGCAGTTCGCCGAGGGCCACCAGTGTGTCGCTGAGACCCGCCGGGCCGTACAGTGGCGCGTTGTGCTGCTTGGCGAGCGCCGGTCCATCGCCCACGTGATCGCCATGCGCATGGGTGATGAGAATCAGGTCCACCTTGCCGAGCCTGGCGAGATCCTTTTGTTCTGCAGGCAGCTTGGGATTCTTGCTAATGAACGGATCGATCAGGATCACCTTGCCGGACACCGAGGTGATCTTGAACGCCGCATGCCCCAGCCACTGCACCGACACCTGGCCTTGCGCCTTGTCTGCCGCCAGCGACACCGCCGGGAGCAGACCACACAGCAAGCCCGACCACAACAGCACAGGGTGAATCCCCAGCACCTTCATGCCCCGCTCCCGCTACGATGAACAGATTGCCATTATTCCGCTAAACCGGCTTGGCTGTCATCCCGTATGACCGAACCGCCGGGTATGCGACCATGCTGGGCATGAATCGCCTGCCCTTGCTGATCGGATTGCTGGTCCTGCTGCTGCCGGGCTGCCGTGGCGAACGCGCGAGCCCGGAGGCCGAGGTGCGCGCGCTGATCAACAGCGCGGTCACCGCGGCTGAGCAGAAGAGCTTCGGCACGCTGCGGGACATGATTTCGGAAAAGTACGCAGACGAGCAGGGGCAGAACAAGCGCGCTGTCGAAGGACTGCTGCGGCTGCATTTCCTGCGCAACGAAACCGTCCACCTGTACGCGTACATCCAGTCCGTCACCCTGCCGCAACCGGATCGCGCCCAGGCCGCCGTGCTCGTCGCCATGGCCGGCGTGCCGATTGCCTCGGCACAGGAACTGCCCTTGCTGCGTGCCGACTTGCACCGGTTCGAGATCGACTTTGTACGTGAAAACAAAACCTGGCGCGTGCAACGCGCCGCCTGGCGACGGGCGGAACTCAGCGAGTTTCTGGGTCAGTAAGTTTCTGGGTCAGTAATATGACTATTCTTGCGCAGGCGCGCTTTCCAGTGCGGGGTGGCGCGAAACACTAGCAGCCTGTCGGACTTAGCCTGAACCGATCGAGAAATGATGAATTATTCTATGCGAAAGTGTCCGACATAGATGATTAAACGTATCAGGGTGGCCTGTGTGCGTTTTCTTTGACACCGAACAGACAACTGTGTGCAAATTCATCGTTCGTGCCACCTGTGGAATCGTACGAAGATTTTTTGTTAAGTCCGACAGGCTGCTAGCAGGCTGTTGAATAAAGGCTCGTCACACCGGCGAAGGCCGGTGTCCAGGAATTAAAATCAATGGTTTCATCTACATCCTGGATTCCGGCTTCCGCCGGAATGACGAAGGTTGATGTTTCGGTGCATTTTTCAGCAGCCTGCTAGAGTCGGTGACGGTTTTCTCCGCATAGACCCGCCCGCGTGCAAACAGGGAGCCAGAATCCTGAAGGTCTATTTAAGTAGCGGGTGGTCTTTCGGCAATTGCCTTGAATACCAGATGGCCAGCTTGTGCTTCATGGCCGGTTCCGAAACCTGATCTTCCGGCAAAGGCTGAATGAGATTATCGTGGATCAGCAGTCGGTAGATAAAGCGGATCTTCTCGCTGGCCGAATCCGTCGGCTCGAACACCACGGCGCCCCGCTCCACGCCATACTTCATGCCGGCAAGTATCGCGGCTTTTACCAGCTCTGCCTCATGTTTTAACTTCTTCATGGCAACCCCGGTTCGACACAGACGTGAGCGGTGGCATCGCTTCCCCTCCTTGCGGTGGATGACAATCCTGACGCTCTGCAGCACCGAGTCTGACTCTATTAATGGACCGGCGCCACAAGAATCGGGAGAAGTGGCCAATGGTTCGGCAGACACGCACGGCGAAACGCCGCATAATCATGCCATGAAGATGCTTTCTTCCCGAACCCGGTACGTACTCGACCGCCCGTGGCGGTTTGTCGGCCAGGTGGTGGCCGGCTTTCGTGCCAATCAGGGATTTCTGCTGGCCGGGGCCGTGGCCTATTACACCCTGCTGTCCATTATCCCGATGTTCGCCCTCATCCTGGTATTGCTCTCACAATTCAAGGAAACACCGGCGCTGCTCACGGCCCTGGAGGAATACCTGGTGCTGGTGGCCCCGGGACAGGCCGAAGCGCTGGTGGCCCAGATTGGCGTGTTCCTGGAAAACTGGCAGGTGGTCGGGGTAACGGGACTGGCGCTGCTGCTGTTTTTCAGCTCCGTGGCTTTTACCGTTCTGGAGAATGCCATGTCGGTAATCTTCTTCCACCGCGTGGCCGTCAAGCGCCGGCATTTCCTGGTATCGGCCATCATTCCCTACTGCTACATCTCGCTGCTGGCCGTCGGCATGCTGGTGGTGAACGCTGTCAGCGGCACCCTCGCCGCGCTCGACGCCCGGTCCGTGAAGTTGATGGGACACGTCTGGTCACTGGATGGCACCGAGGCAGTACTGATTTACCTGCTCGGCATCGTCGGCGAGATCGCCCTGCTCACCTCGCTCTACCTGGTGATGCCGGTCGGCCGGCTGGCGCTACGCCATGCCTTGATCGGCGGGGTCACGGCGGCGCTGCTATGGGAAATCACCCGGCATGTCCTGGTCTGGTACTTCTCGACCCTGTCACTGGTCAATCTGGTATACGGTTCGTTTGCCGCGACCATACTCATCCTCCTCAGCCTCGAGGCGGCGGCGATCATCCTGCTGCTGGGCGCGCAGGTCATCGCCGAATACGAACGCATCGGCCTGTCGCCAACCCCGTCACACGGGCTGCAAACCTAGGCGCAACGCGCTTTCCATGCCGGGGGCACCCGCCATGGGTCGAAAATACCGGGGAATGAGGGGTCATTTCCCGGTACTCGGCAATCCAGCTATGCTATCTATTGCATGACCTACTTTGAACGCCGGAATCCGCATGCGTAAGCTCAGGGACATATCGGAAGCGGATCAGCCCGACAGCTCGACACCGGCGCTGAACCCCCAGGAAAAAGAATCCTTGCTGATGTTGATCGTCATCAACTATGCCGAGGCGCATGGCCTGTTGAATGCCGAACAGCTGGAGGATGCCCGGGCCAGTTTGCGCGCCCTGTTTCTGCGCGCCACCGGTGAGGAAACCATGCTGCGCAAGATCATCGGTATTCTCAAGATCAACCGCGCACTCAACAAGACCTTCAGTGAAATGGCCAATATCCTCGCGGGGATCAAAAAATCCCGTCAATCGCTGATCAGCAAGCACGACGCCCTCGAGAAGCAACTTGCGTCCCTGGTTGTAACGCCGGAAGAGAACGCACAGTTTGTTCGTCCGCTGCTGGAATTCTCCAGTGATTTCGTGCGCGCGGTTACCGAATTTGATCGCCAGATGACCGAGTACAAGGAAGCCAAGGAACTGGAGGCGCGCAGCGCGCACGTATACCGGCTCGCCCAGGAGGCGCGCGACCGGCTGAAGCAACGCTTCGAGAAAGGCGCTACCGAGGAGAGCCGCCAGGAAAAACAGGTGAAACAGAAGGTCTATCGGACTTTCAATTACGCGGAAGCCGAATCGGAGTACCAGTACAACCAGCGCAGCGCCACGCGCACCCGCCACGAGATTTCCGGCTCACTGAAAAACTTTCACCTGATGTGTCAAATGGCCATGAAGCCGGAGATGCGCAGTCCGCACAAAATCAACAGCGCCTCCAGCAAGCAGCCGCATGTGGATATCTACGCAATCACCGTCAAGGCGATGGATGACTTTCCGAGACTTCGGTCCCTGCTCCCCACCGTGCAGGACCAGCTAAAACTGTACCAACGCTCGTTCGGCATGTTCATGCTCGACTTTGACAAGCTCAACAAAACCCTCGGGCCTATGGTCGAGAATACCGAAGACTATTTTCAGGCCAAGGAGCAGGACGAAGACGTTCGCACCAAGCAAAAGAAACTGGCCGATATCGAGGCATTGATTGCCTTTATTGAAGACGTGTCCCAAATGCTCCATGAGAGCCACGCCTACACCTATCCGAAATTCTCGAATGCCATTTCCAGCCACATCACGCGCGCCGCCGCAAAGTGGTCACCGATCGCCGAACAATTGTTGCACATGAAGGTCGCGGCGGAAGCAGAACTCAGTACGCGGCTGGCGTAAGTCATGTCGGCCATCCAGAACCAATCAGCACCAGCGCGCGCACCAACTAACCATCCCGTCTTGTTGTCTTTCTCCTTGCGCCTCAATGCCGCCGTGCCATTTGGCATATACAATTGGGCACAGGAAGTTGTTCTGGAGGGTTAATCCATGCATCGCATACTGGTGACAACGCTGGCGCTCTGCATGTGTGGCTGCGGAGCCGAAGTCGCCAGCACCGCGGCCGTAAGCGGCGTAGCCAAGGCACAGGAGGCCAGGCAGGCTCAACAGACCGTGGAGCAATTCAAGCAAAAACTGGATGCCGCCACGCAAACCGGGCAAGAGCGGGCGGCCGAAGCGGAAAAAGCCATGGGTTACTAACGATCGGCATGGAAGCGTGGCGGACCCCTTTCCGCACGAGCGCCCGCAAAGCAATAAAAAACGCCCCCAAACGGGGGCGTTTTTGTGAAGCGGACAGCAGTAACTGAAAATTACTTCTTCTTCGCTTCCGGGCACTTCACGTCCTTGCCATCGACCTTCACGGTGTCGCCCGCCTTCTTGCCCTTGCAGGCCTTGGCAGTGGCTTCGGCCATGTGCTTGGCGGCCATGCTGGAGGTGCTCAGGCCCAGGCCGGCGATGAAGGCAATGGCCATGAGGCTCGTCAGTAACTTGTTCATGTGTAGTGCTCCTAGATGTTGGTGTTGGTCTGTTTGTTGTGGCAAGGGTCGGTAGTACCACCTCTCCTTGTGCGCAAAAATGTATGCTTCAACCGGTCACGCGTCAACGCAATTAAATTCAGCGGGCAAGTAACAGCGGCGGCTAATATTAGCGAAAAACAATGTTCGCCAGAACATTCCGGCTGAACCGGTTGCCACAAAACCGCGGCTCGCCATAATCTGGCAACGTATGCTCACGCGCCAACAACAGCACGCAGCAGTTGGACATGGCGTTGCCTGCTGCTGACGATCTATCGGCGAGGCCGTGCGCCATTGAGCGCCTCTTCCGCCTACCCGTTGACGCTTCCCCGTCAACCCTTTCCCAGGTCGCGCGTTCAGACTTACCTGGACCCCGGCGCGCAACGACTGTGCCGCTGCCGCCAATCCGCCCCAGCCCCATTCGGAGAAGAACCATGTCACGCTGGCTCGCCTTGCTCGTTATCCCCTGGCTAGCAGCCTGTCGGACTTAGCCTGAACCGATCGAGAAATGATGAATTATTCTATGCGAAAGTGTCCGACATAGATGATTAAACGTATCAGGGTGGCCTGTGTGCGTTTTCTTTGACACCGAACAGACAACTGTGTGCAAATTCATCGTTCGTGCCACCTGTGGAATCGTACGAAGATTTTTTGTTAAGTCCGACAGGCTGCTAGCGGTCTCGGACACGTTTGCCGGCAACGCGCCCCTGGGCCAAACGCAGGAACTCAGTCTTGCGGTGGCGGGCACGACGCGCTGGACCACGGTGTATCAGCCGCCCGGCTTCAAGCCCGGTGCGCCGGTGGTGCTGCTGTTGCACGGTGGCGGGATGAGCATGCGCAAAACCTTCTCCGCCCAGGCCGGCGGCATGCGCCAGTGGCTCTTGATCGCCGATCGCGAGAATTTCCTGCTGCTGATTCCGAATGCCACCAACGGCAAGACCGGCGACCCGAAGGGCGACCGGCAGAACTGGAACGACCTGCGCGAACCCAGCGCCACCGGCAAGGCCGCGGCCGACGACGTGGGTTTTCTGATACGGCTGCTCGACTGGGCGCAGGAAAAATACCAGATCGACCCGCGCCGTGTGTTCGTCACCGGCGCCTCGAACGGCGGCATGATGACCTTCCGCCTGTTGCTCGAACAGCCGCAACGCTTCGCCGCCGCGGCCGCGTATATCGCCTCGCTCCCGGCCACGCCGCCACCCAAGCCAGCGACCGCACCGCGCGTGCCGCTCCTGCTTTTCAACGGCACGCGCGATCCGCTCATTCAGTGGCAAGGCGGCGAAATTCGCGGCAAGCGCGGCATGACCATGGCGATCGAACCGATGGTGCAGTGGTGGCGCGAGGTCAACGGCGTCAGCCACGCGCCGGCCAACACCGACAACCTGCCGGACCGCGACTCCAAAGACGGTTGCCGCATCCACCGCACCATCTGGAATGCCGAAGCGCCCAGCGCCGCGCCGGTGGTGTTCTACCGTGCCGAGGGCGGCGGCCATGCCCTACCCTCCATCGCCCATCCACTGCGCCAGGGTCCGCTCGCGCGCAAATTTATCGGCCCGGTGTGCCGCGACGTGGAAGGCGCCGAATTGGCCTGGGAATTCTTCCAGCGTTACAGCGCACCCTAACCTTCGCGCGCAGCGAAAGGCGGCGCACCCTTCAACAACATGAATTCGATAACAACCAGGGAGCACGACATGCAGAAACAGAACAAACGCTTCAGCCGCGCTGTGTGTGCGGCACTGGCGGCACTGCTTGCAGCACCGGCTTCGGCCGTGGAGCTCGATAACCTTCCGGAACTCGCGGCCGATATCGCCGCGCCCAAGGAGCCACAGCCACCACAGTATTTGCGCGGCTCGCTCGGCGTGGCGTTGGTGAACACCGGGCGCTTCGTGGGCAGCGACGAGCGCATCGCTTTTCCGTTGCCGCTCGCCTATTTCGACTACAACGATCGCCTGTACTGGAGCATTTCCTCGGTCGGCGCCTGGCTGCTGCGCAGCGACGACCGCAGATTCCGCATCGGCCTGATGGCCAAGGCACGCGGCGCTATCGACGGCGACGACACGCCCTACACCGGCATCGCCGATCGCGATGCGAGCGTGGACGCCGGCCTCAATCTGGTGTGGCGCATTCAGGGCCTGAACCTGGGCGCCTCCTGGCTGGCGGATGCACTCGGACGCAGCCACGGCCAGACCGCGAGCCTGCGGCTGTCACTGCCCATCAAGCTGAACGAACGCTGGACCACAACGCCGAGCGTGGGTGCGGAATGGATGGGTCAACTGCTGGTCGATTACTACTACGGCGTCACGCCAGCCGAGACCAGCGGCGGCGCGCCGCTGTACACGGGCGCCGCCACCACCAACCTGCGCGCCGGCTGGTCGCTGAGCTATCGCATCAACCAGCACTGGCGCGTGCTGGGCGGCCTGTCCTACACCCGCCTCGGTACGGGCATCGCCGACAGCCCGCTCGTTTCGCAGTCGGACAACCTGCTGGCATACGCCGGCTTCGCCTGGACGTTCGGTCATGTCTACTATTGAGAATTACATAAATGCTTGATGCCCCTCCCCTGGCGGGCACAGGTATCTACACAATTCATCCCATTGCGATTCTGAAGGCACTGCCGCTCCCGCGCCGGAACGTAGGGTGCGCCCTGCGCACCGAGCCGTGGATCATCGACGCTTACGCGTAGGAGCGGCCTCCTGGCCGCGATTAATTTCATTCGCGACCGGAGGTCGCTCCTACAAGAAGGGGTAGCGCGTTCACCCCAACCTGGTTTGTGTAGATACCTATGCCTGGCGGGAGGGGGACAGGGGGGAGAATGTGTGATCCTGTCAATCGTTTCCGTAAAGCTCAATAATTCATGCGCCCTTCCCGCGATGCCTGCCCGCGCATGGTGTTAGCAGGGAGCGGGGGTCCAGTAAGCCTGTAGAAAAACCACTGGCTACCGCTTTCACGAAGTAGAGAGCAATATTCAGCACTATTCCATTTGTCGTTCCAAAAGCATTGGTAGTCGGACTCAAGCCCGACTACTTCTCCAGCCACTCCATATCCGACACCACGCGCCCAAGCAACGAGCGCGCGTACTGTTCATTCAGCGCCGCGGCCGCTTCCGGTCGCGCCTTGAGGAAGTGATCGGCGGACACCGCCATCAGCGCGCGGGTGATGCGCGTGGTATCGCGGCGGGCGCGCGACGGAAACAGAAATGACTTGGCGTTGTCGGCGAAGGCGAAGTGGTCGGCATTCTTGAGCCACAGGAAATATTTCTGCCCGGGCGGTAGTAGCGTAAACATCTCGCGCCGCGCAGTCGCCGGCATGATCGCGGCGTCGTAACGCTTCTGGTCATCCTTGCTGCCGGTCAACATCACCAGCGGGCAACGCACCGTGCGGTAACTGTCCGGGCAAAAGTACGTAGTGCACGGGCCCTGCGGCGACATGGCAAATCCAAACGTCACGCGCCGGTCGCCGAGATCGCCCGCCAGGCCCCGGCCCGGAGGCACGACCGGTTCCAGGTAATCCAGAATCGGTTGCGCGCCGCACACCGCAAGCGTGGTATAGGCGCCAAACGAATGTCCCATCACGCCGATCTTGCCGATGTCGATCCGGCCGGCGAGCTTCGGGTGCGCGCGGTTCCACTCCATCGCCTGGTCGATGGCAAAGCTCACGTCCCGCGGCCGCCCGAGCACCTCGCGCGCGTCTTTGGTCGTGCGATGCAACGCCTCCAGCGGCTTCATGTTGCCGCCGGCCCGGCTCATGTAGAACTTGGTCTGTTTGGTATTGCTGTAGGGATGTTCGATCGACAACACCACATAGCCATGGCTCGCCACGTGCTCGGCCTGATACAGCCCGGACTCCCGGTTGCCACCGCCGCCGTGCGACATGATCACCAGCGGATACGGCCCGCCCGCCGCCGGCAGGTGCGCCTTCATCGGCACCGCACGATCGTCGCGCCGCGTGTCGTGCAAATCAGGGATATCCAGCACAGACAACTGGTGTGGTCCGCGCCGGTCGTAAGCCGTCGGGTCTGCGGCCGGCGCTGCCATTGAGACTACCGCAAGCAGCAGCGCGGTCGAGACCGGTTTCATGCAACGCTTGTCTCGTTACGGGTTGTCGACGTTTTCAAATCCATGTAATCGAAGGTGT
>CAYHES010000090.1:0-10150 GCA_964355495.1 uncultured Acidiferrobacterales bacterium | reverse complement strand
TGGCCTACTGGCCGACCATGCAGATGATCCTGTGGGGCTTCATTACCCAGTTCATGCTGTCTACCAGCTCGTGGCTGGCGCAGGCCTCGGGCGTGCTGCTGGCCGGTGTGCTGCTGTGGGACGTGATGTTCCGCAGCCAGCTCGGCGTGTCCACGGTGTTCTTCGAGGAAATGTATTCGCGCAACCTCGGGCACCTGTTCGCCTCGCCGCTGCGCCCGTACGAGTTGGTGTGCGCGCTGCTGGTCATCAGTCTGATCCGCACGCTCATAGGCGTGGGCGGCGCGGCGTTGCTCGCCATTCCGCTTTATCACTATTCGATTTTCAGCATGGGCATGCCGCTGCTGGCGTTTTTCGTGAACCTGCTGGTGATGGGTTGGGCGATCGGCCTGCTGGTGAGCGGCCTGGTGCTGCGTTACGGGCTCGGCGCCGAGAACCTCGCGTGGGTGGCGATTTTCGCGGTCGCGCCGGTGAGTGGCATCTATTATCCAATCTCGGTACTGCCGGACTGGCTGCAGGTGATCGCACACCTGTTGCCGGCCAGTTATGTGTTCGAGGGCATGCGCGCGGTGCTGTTCGAACACACGTTCCGCTCCGACCTGTTCATGCGCGCCGTCGGGCTCAACGTGCTGTATCTCGGTTTTGGCATCGCCGTGTTCCTGGGCGTGTTCCGGGCCGCGCGCCGGCGCGGGTTGTTGATCAACGTCGGTGAATAGCCAGGCCGTTCTGCTGAGTTGATTTCATACAGCTATTTTTCCAGGCGCCGTTATTGGCGCAATGGACTTTGTGCAAGCCTGCTTTCCCTGGAGCAGTTCCGGCCATGAACATGATGCGATATAGTTCGCGCGCATCGGCACCCGGCACACGCGGTCGAGGATGAGAGCCGTTTTGCGCTGCCTTGCCCTCACCCCGGCCCTCTCCCGCAGGGAGAGGGAGAAAGGCGATGAGCACTATTTTGTTTGCTATTGGATCAGCAATGAAGAAAAAAATTCTGATTGTCCTGGCCCATCCCCAGATCAAAAGTTTTTGCGGTGTGCTGGCGCAGGCTTATGCCGACGGCGCGCGTGCAGCCGGTGCCGAGGTTCGGCAGGTGAACCTGGCCGAGATCACGTTCAATCCGGTCGGGTCGGGCAGCCTCGAAAAACCGCTGGAACTTGAACCGGTGCTGAAGCAGGCGCAGGCCGACATCCACTGGGCCGAGCACCTGGTGTTCGTTTACCCGATCCTGTGGGGCACGATCCCGGCGCTGCTCAAGGGTTTCATCGAGCGCGTGTTCGCACCCGGCTTCGCGGTGAACTTCCGCAACGACTCGCCGCTCTGGGACAAGCTGCTCAAGGGCCGCAGCGCGCGCCTGATTGTCACGCTCAACACGCCGCTGCTGCTCTACCGGCTGCTGTTCCGGCGCGCCGGGCACATCACCATGAAGCGTTCGATCCTGGAGTTCTGCGGCATCGCGCCGGTGAAAATCACCGACGTCGGCCCGATGAAGAATGCCTCGACCGACAAGCGCGAGAAATGGATACAGCGGGTGCGCGCGCTGGGTGCGCGGCTGGCGTAACAGGCTGCTGAAAAGGTTTTCGTCACACCGGCGAAAGCCGGTGTCCAGGATTTAAAACAAATGGTTTCATCGACATTCTGGATTCCGGCTTTCGCCGGAATGACGGAATTCGATGTTTCGGCGAGTTTTTCAGAAGCCTGCTAAGAGTCGTAGGGGTGCTTACACCAGCTCGGTCTTTTCCTTCCCGCAACGCTGACAGCGGTAGAGCGTGACGAGCTTGCCCCGGCGCACGTCGAACTTGCGTTCCGACACCACCACCCACTTGTGGAAATCGTGCAGGCACAGGGTCTTGCCCCTGTTCTTGTCCTTTGGACTTGGTTTCCTGAAGTCGAGAATCTTGGCCATGGGCCGTGCATTGTCTTGTTCAGCGATGCCGGATGATCTCGCGCGCGCGGTCGTAGCGCGGCCGCCAGGCGAGTTCGCCGCGCGCGCGTGCCGTGTCGAGCACCAGCGAACGCGCCAGCGCCTCGATGCAACCCGGTGCCGTGTCGAGACGATGTGCGAGCAGGCGCGCCGCCATGGGCACCCGCAGCCAACGCGCCTGCCGGTGCAACGCCGTCAACGTCACGCTCTCTTTGCAGGCGAGGTTGAAGGCGCCGCGCACCTTGCCGTGCAGCGCCTGCAGGATCGCCTCCACGACGTCTTCTTCGTGCACGCACTGTAATTGTGTCGGCGTCGGCTGACGCAAGGTCAGGTGCTGGCGCAACAGGCGCGCCAGCACCGAGTCGGCGTGCGGGCCCACCAGCCAGTGCGGACGCAGGCGTACCAGGCGGCACGCCGGGTGTTCGGCCTCGAAGTCATCGAGCCAGGCCTCCACCGCCTGCAATGCCTCGGCGGCGGCGCAGCCGGGCACGGCGCCGCGGGCGTGCTGCTCGTCAATGGCGATGTCGGCGCGTGCGCTGTAGACCAGCGCGCTGGAGAGATGGATGAGGTGGCGTACGTCGGCCGCCAGCGCGCGCGTGTACAGGTTCTGCGCGGCCGCCAGGACTTCGCCGCGCGCCGCGGCATCGTCGCCGGCGGCCGGCGCCAGATGGATCACCGCCTGCATGCCTTGCAACACGCGTGCAAGCTGCGGGGAACGCAGATCGAGCACGACTTGCACATAGCGCTCGTGCGTGAACGCGCTTTCGCGCTGGTCCACGCCTATTATGAGCTCGATGCCCGGATCGGCAGCCAGCCGCGCCAGCAAGGGCTGTGCGAAGCCCGAGGCGCTGCCGGTGACGAGCACGTTCATAAGCGACGATCCATGCGGGAGAGTATGGCTAAGGAGCATAGCCCATTCCGAAAGCATCTGCCCACCCCGGCGACCGCCATGGATGGCGGAAGTGCCGGAAACGCAGGAGCAGTTTTCCGGCCGACCGCCATGGATGGCGGAAGTGCCGGAAACGCAGGAGCAGTTCTCCGGCCGCGTCCGGCTTGAGCCGCCGCCTGGGTGCGTGCACAATCTGTTCATAAATCGAGGCAGGAGGAGCCATGGCCAGAACCAAGACCAAATCCAAGAGCAAGCCCAAGGCCAAGCGCAAGACGAAATCCAGGGCGGGATCGAAAACGAAGGCCCTGAAAAAAACCAGAACCAAAGCCGGCAAGAAGGTTCAGCGGCGCGCGGCGAAACAACCCACTGCGCGAGCCAAGAAGCGGACAACGGCAGCAGCGCATGCCAAGGTATATCCCGTGCCGGCCGCGGTCGCCAAGCGCGCCCACATCGATGCCAAAAAATACAAGCTTATGTACGAGCGCTCGGTGAAAAATCCGGACGGCTTCTGGGCCGAGCAGGCCAAACTGTTCGTCAGTTGGTCGAAGCCGTGGAGCAAGGTCAGCGACTGGAGTTTTGACGCCAAAAACCTGCACATCCAGTGGTTCATCGACGGCAAGCTGAACGTCTCCTACAACTGCCTCGACCGCCATCTCGCCAGGCGCGGCGACCAGGTAGCGATCCTGTGGGAGGGCGACGACCCGAAGGACGACCGCAAAATCACCTACCGCCAGTTGCACGCCGAGGTGTGCAAATTCGCCAACGTCCTCAAGGCGCGCGGCGTCAAGAAGGGCGACCGCGTGTGTCTCTACATGCCGATGGTGCCGGCCGCGGCCGTGGCCATGCTCGCCTGCACGCGCATCGGGGCGGTGCATTCGGTGGTGTTCGGCGGCTTCTCGCCGACGTCGCTTTCCGACCGCATTCTCGATTCCGACTGCCGCGTGGTGATTACCGCCGATGAAGGCGTGCGCGCCGGCAAGCGGATTCCGTTGAAGGCGAATACCGACACCGCGCTCGCGAAGTGCCCGAACGTGCACACCGTCGTGGTCTACCAGCGTACCGGTGCGAATGTGGCGATGAAGGCCGGCCGTGACATCGTCTATCAGGACGAAATCGCCAAGGCCTCGGCCGATTGCCCGATTGTGGAAATGGACGCCGAGGATCCGATGTTCATCCTTTATACCTCGGGCTCGACCGGCAAGCCGAAGGGCGTGCTGCACACCACCGGCGGCTATCTGGTGTTTGCCGCCATGACCCATAAATACGTCTTTGACTACCACGACGGCGATGTTTATTGGTGCACGGCCGACGTCGGCTGGGTCACGGGGCACACCTATATTGTTTACGGTCCGCTCGCCAATGGCGCCATCTCGCTCATGTTCGAGGGCGTGCCGAATTACCCGAGCAGCTCGCGCTTCTGGGAAGTGATCGACAAGCACCAGGTGAACATCTTCTACACCGCACCGACCGCGATTCGCGCGCTCATGCGCGAGGGCGAGGCACCGGTCAAGAAGACCTCGCGCGCCTCGATCAGGCTGCTCGGCACCGTGGGTGAGCCGATCAATCCCGAGGCCTGGGAATGGTATTACCACGTGGTCGGCGACGCGCGCGTGCCGATCGTCGACACCTGGTGGCAGACCGAAACCGGCGGGATTCTGATCACGCCGCTGCCGGGCGCGACCAAACTGAAGCCGGGATCGGCAACGCGGCCGTTCTTCGGCGTGGTGCCGGGCATCGTCGATGACCAGGGCAAGCTGCTCAAGGGCGAATGCTCGGGCAGTCTCGTCATCACCCGTCCCTGGCCGGGAATTATGCGCAGCGTGTACGGCGACCATCAGCGCTTCGCCGATACCTACTTCAAGACTTATCCGGGCTACTACTTCACCGGTGACGGCGCGCGCCGCGACCAGGACGGCGATTACTGGATCACCGGGCGCGTCGATGACGTGCTGAACGTATCCGGCCATCGTCTCGGCACGGCGGAAGTCGAATCGGCGCTGGTGCTGCATCATGCCGTGGCCGAGGCGGCGGTGGTCGGCTTCCCGCACGACATCAAGGGCCAGGGCATCTACTGCTATGTCACCCTCAAGATCGGTGTTACGCCGAGCGATGAACTGAAGAAGGAACTGGTCGCGCAGGTGCGCAAGGAAATCGGCCCGACCGCCACGCCGGACGTGATTCAGTGGGCGCCGGCTCTGCCCAAGACCCGCTCCGGCAAGATCATGCGCCGCATCCTGCGCAAGATCGCGGCCAACGAGACCGACAGCCTCGGCGATACCTCGACGCTGGCCGATCCGGCGGTGGTGGACGATCTCGTCAAGAACCGCGCGCACAAATAAGAATGAATCCGCCGCAAAGACGCAAAGGACGCAAAGTTTTTTCAGAAAACTCTTTATCGCCTTTCTTTGCGCTCTTTGCGTCTTTGCGGCAGGTTTTGTCGATATCCATAGACGCATGACTGAACCCTTGATGATCGGCACGCGCGGCTGGAACCCTGCATCCGGCGGCGATTTTTATCCGCCCGAATTGCCAAACGACTGGCGCTTCTGCTACTACAGCAACAACCTGCGCAGCGTGCTGGTGCCGCAGGAGAGCTGGGACGCCGTGCAGCGTGCCGATGTCGTGCAGTGGCTGGAGGACAGCGATCCGGCGTTTCGCTTCGTGCTGGAGCTGCCGGCGATGTTCGGTCTGCCGCTCACCCATGGAAAACGCGAGCAGGCGCTTGCGCAATTCCTTGAAACCCTGGAACCCATTGCGCCGCGCATCGCCGGGCTGCTGCTGCGTGTCACGCCGGACACCGAGGTGTTGCCCGACTGGTTCGAGCATTTTCTGAGTCGCCTCGCCGACATCGCGCCGGTGTGCGCCGATCTGCCGGACGGGCCGTGGCGCGCGCCGACGGTTTACGCCACGCTTGAACGCCAGGGTGCGGGTCTCGCCTGGCACTGCGCGCGCGAGGCCGCGCCGCATCCCGGTGGCCGGCTGATGGTGGCGCTGGCGCCGCCCGCGCCCGCGCGCGAACTGCGTCGCTGGATCGAGCGGCTCGCACAGTGGCAGGGGCAGGATTCGTTCGCCGGATTATTCTTCGAGGCGGGTGCCGCCAAGGCGGCGCAGGAAGCACGCCTGATCGCCGAGCTAATGGGGGTCTAGCTTGAAAGGGCCTCGTTCATTCTGAAACCGCTGGCGGAAAAACTGCTCCTGCGTTTTCCGCACTTCCGCCATCCATGGCGGTCGTAGGTCGCCCTTCAGGGCGACGCGTCGGCCTGAAGGGCGACCTACAGTTCGATGAGCTCCAGTTCTGCCAACAGCGAAGCGCTACACTGGCGGAACACAAGGGTGGGGCTGGGCCCCACCCTACAATTGGAGGGACGATGGACATTCTCGATGCCATGCGCGGCCGCAAATCGACGCGCGCCTATCTCGGCCGGCCGGTCGCGCGCGCCACCATCGAGTCGATTCTCGATGCTGCGCGCTGGGCACCGTCCGGGGTCAATATCCAGCCGTGGCAGGTGGCAGTGGTCACCGGCGCGACGAAGGAAAGGATCGGCACGGACATGCTCGCCGCGCGCAAGGCCCGGCAGCCGGAGAATCCGGACTATGCCTACTATCCGAAAGATTGGCAGGAACCGTACAAGACGCGGCGCAAGGCCACCGGGCTGGCACTCTACCATGCGCTGAACATCGGCAAGGACGATGCCTTCGCGCGCCTCAAGGCATGGAACAATAACTACCGCTTCTTCGGTGCCCCCGTTGGATTGCTGTACTTCGTTGATCGTGCGCTCGCCCAGGGCGCGTGGGTGGACATGGGCATGTTCATCGAGAATGTCATGCTCGCGGCGCGCGGTCACGGCCTCGACACCTGTCCGCAGGCGTCGCTGGCCGAGTATCCGGACATCGTGCGCGGCATTTTGAACCGGCCGGACACGCACGCGCTCGTCTGCGGCATGGCGCTCGGCTATGCCGACGCCGTGGCACCGGTCAATAGCTACCGCACCGAACGCGAACCGGTGAGCGCCTTCACCACCTGGCATGACTGACAGGACAGTGCGCGGCCGGTTTGCGCCGTCGCCCAGCGGGCCGCTGCATTTCGGTTCGCTGGTGGCTGCGGTCGGCAGCTACCTGAGTGCGCGCGCGCAGGGCGGCGCGTGGCTGGTGCGCATGGAGGATCTCGATCCGCCGCGCGAGGTGAACGGCGTGGCCGCCGACATCCTGCGCACGCTCGAGGCGTACGGCTTCGAGTGGCACGGCGAGATTCTCTACCAGAGCCGGCGGCGCGATGCGTACGAGGCCGCGCTCGACGCCCTGCGCCAATCGGGCGCGCTCTATGCGTGCGGCTGCACGCGCAAGGAGATCGCCGATTCCAGCGTGCACGGCATCGAAGGGCCGGTGTATCCCGGCACCTGCCGCGCCGGCCTGGCCGCCGGCCGCAGCGCGCGCGCCCTGCGCGTGCGCACCGATAATGCGGTGATCGAGTTCGAAGACCGGGTGCAGGGCCGGCAGCACGCGCAACTGGAAAGTGAGATCGGTGATTTCGTCGTGCGTCGTGCCGACGGTTTCCATGCCTATCAACTGGCGGTGGTGGTGGATGACGCCGAGCAGGGCATCACGGAGATTGTGCGCGGCACCGATTTGCTGACCTCCACGCCACGCCAGATTCACCTGCAACGCCTGCTCGGGTTCCCGCCGCCCAGCTACCTGCATTTGCCGGCGGCGCTGAATGCACAGGGCGAGAAACTCAGCAAGCAGACCCGCGCCGAAGCTTTGGCGAGGACCGATCCGGTGCCGGTGCTGTGGCAGGCGCTGGCGTTTCTCGGCCAGTGTCCGCCGCCCGAGTGGCAGGCGGCGACGCGCGCGGACTTCTGGGCGGCCGCTGTGGCACGATGGTCGGAAGCAGTAATTCCACGCCAATCCGGTATCGTGATACCGGAGAGTGCAGTTGGACGCGCTGTTTGACCGGAATCAACGCGCGTCGAAGAAGCCCAGCAGATCATGAATAATTCAGTTTAAGGTAAACCCCCGGCTCTGCCGGGGGACTCACCGAGGTTTGACCTATGCGACGGTCGCCACAAATATATTCCCCTCCCCCTGGAAGGGGGAGGGCGAGGGTGGGGGTGCGGCGTCAACGGTGTGCACGGACCGTCATGTCTCACCCCCATCCCAACCTTCCCCCATCAAGGGGGAAGGAGAAAAAATCCGCCGCCTTCAGGCGGCTCACGGTTTTACTCGCGCCTTTGAGGCGCTCACCAAATAAGCCCCCGGCTTTGCCGGGGGTCATTTAACTAATAACCAACTTCCCGAGCAAGGAGAAAGATCGTCATGCAAATGAGAATCGCGTTTCTGGTGGTCGCTTCCGCGCTACTGCCCGCGTGCGTCAGTACCGGCACCTACGATCAGAAAGTAGCCGAACTGTCGGCCTGCCAGGACGAGCGCCTGGCCATGCAGGCCAAGGCCAAGACCGAGCTGGACGCAACCATTACCGCGCAACTGGAACTGGAGGCCGGCCTGCAAGGCATGAAGAGCGAGTACGAGGCCTGCAAGAAGGCCACCGAGGAGGCGCGCCAGTACGGCGAGAAGCTGAAGCAGCGCGAGGCCGACCTGCGCGGCCGGTTGCAGAAGGAGCTGACCGACAAGGATGTGCAAATCAGCCAGCTCAAGGGCCAGCTCACGGTCAGTGTGCTCGACAAGATACTGTTCAAGTCCGGCCGCGCCGACATCCTGCCGGCCGGTCAGGCGGTGCTGGAGAAGGTCGCGCGCGTGCTGGTGCAGACCGACGACATGATCCGCGTCGAGGGGCACACCGACAACGTGCCAATCAGCGAGCGCCTCAAGGAAAAATATTTTTCCAACTGGGAGCTGTCCGCGGCGCGCGCCGCGAGCGTGGTGCGATACTTCCATCTGGGCGAGCACAAGATCGAGCCGCTGCGCCTGGAGGCGGTCGGTTTCGCCGAATACCGGCCAGTGGCGCCGAACGACAGCGATGCCAACAAGCAGCGCAATCGGCGCGTGGAGATCGTGCTGACGGCGGTGAAGCCGCCGGTCGAGACAGCGCCGGCCAGTCCGGATGCCGCTGCGCCGCCGGTGAAGTGAGCGATCGGAATTCCTGCCGGGTAGTGCTTTGCAATTGGTGGAACTTGCTTAAAGCCTGAAAAAAGTTTCGTCACACCGGCGAAAGCCGGTGTCCAGGAATTGAAATCAGCGCCTTTGTTCAATATTCTGGATTCCGGCTTTCGCCGGAATGACGAAAATAGGACTGGTGTACGAGTTCGGAGATTCCTAGACGCTCAGGCGCTTGCGCACCAGCCGGACGGCAACCAGATAGCCGACGATGCCGTACGCAACGAGCACCGCCAAGTGCAGGGTGATGTTACTGAGCGGCAGGCCCGCAACCAGCGGGCGCACCAGCTCGACGGCATGCACCAGCGGCAGCCAGTGGACGATTTCCTGCAACAGCGGCGGCAGTGTGCTGATCGGGTAGAACACGCCGGACAGCAGCATGAGCGGCGTCATGACCAGGGTCGTGTAGTAGCTGAACGACGCGTAGCTGCCGGCGCGCGCGGTCACGACCAGCGCCGTGGCGGCGAAGGTGAGGCCGGCCAGGAACAGGATCGGCAGCACCCAGAGCGCGCGCCAGTCCGCGACCGCGCCGAGCGCGGCCGCGACCAGCAGGATGCCGGCGCCGTGAATCGCGGCCTTGGTCGCGCACCACAGGATTTCGCCGGCCAGGATATCCGGAATTTCCAGCGGGCTCGCCAGCATCGCGTCGTAGCTTTTCTGCGGCACCATGCGCGTGAACACGCCGAACAGCGCCTCGAAGCCGGCGGTGTTCATGGCCGAGGCGGCGAGCGTGCCGGAGGCGAGGAACGTCAGGTAGGGCATGTCCATCTGCCCGCCGATGAACATGCCCAGCCCGTAGCCGAACGCGACCAGGTAGAGGAGTGGTTCGCCGAGGTTGATCACGACGCTTGAACCGACCATCTTGCGCCACACCAGCATATTGCGCGCCCAGATGGCGAAGGCGGCGTGGCGCAGGCGCGGGGTGTAGTCGGCGAGCATATTCAAGAAACCTCCGAGTAACTATCATTTGTCGCAAAGACAGTTGTTCGCGCGCGTCCTGCGCGCGTGGCATTCGTAAGCCCCTGTACAGCACAAAGGACGTAAAGGTTATCTCGATAAAAACTCATGGGAGTCTCTAAAAATCCCCTCTCCCTCCGGGAGAGGGTTAGGGTGAGGGGAGTTACTGATCCGGTCGCCAAATAGTGCGTGTCGCTTTTCTCCCTCTCCCTGTGGGAGAGGCTGATCTTTACCCAGAACCCCTCTTGCTGGACACGGGCTTTTGTGTCGCATAA
>CAYHES010000089.1:0-10320 GCA_964355495.1 uncultured Acidiferrobacterales bacterium | reverse complement strand
CTCTGCCCGAACCAGCTGCCCAGCGTGGCCGGGAACAGGATCAGGCTGGAGGCGAAAATCGGCGGAATCACGCCGGCCATATTGATCTTGAACGGCAGATGGCTGGTCTGCGCGGCATACATCTGCCGCCCCATTTGACGCTTGGCGTAATTCACGGTAATACGTCGCTGGCCGCGTTCCATGAACACCACGAAGCCGGTAACGGACACCGCAATAATAAACAGCACAATCACGAACGGCGCCTGAAAGGCGCCAGTGCGCGCGAGCTCCAGCGTGCCGCCGATGGCACGCGGCAAACCGGCCACGATGCCCGCGAAAATAATGAGCGAGATACCGTTACCGATGCCGCGCTCGGTGACCTGTTCGCCCAGCCACATAATGAACATCGTGCCGGTGACCAGCGTCACCACCGTCACGAGCTTGAAGCCGATACCCGGATCGATCACCACCGGCATGCCGCCGGCGCGCTGACCCTCGAGGGCAACGGCAATGCCAAGCCCCTGAAAGATCGCGAGTACCACCGTGCCGTAGCGCGTGTACTGGCTGATCTTGCGGCGACCGCTCTCGCCTTCCTTCTTGAGCTGCTCAAGACTCGGCACCACCGTCGTCATGAGCTGCATGATGATGGATGCCGAGATGTACGGCATGACGCCGAGCGCGAGCACCGAAAAACGTTCGAGCGCGCCGCCGGAGAACATGTTAAACAGGTCGACGATCGATCCCTGGGTCTGCTTGAACATCTCGGCCAGCGCCACCGGGTCGATACCCGGGACCGGGATATGCGTGCCGATACGGTAAACAACGAGTGCGCCGAGCACGAACAGCAGGCGCTGCTTGAGGTCGGTCAGCTTACCGCCCAGCAGGCCCTGACCGCGCGCGTCGCCAGCAGCCATCAGCCCTCAACCTTGCCGCCTGCCTGGACAATGGCGGACGCCGCGCCCTTCGTGGCCAGGATACCCTTCAGGGTCACGGCCCGGTTCAGCTTGCCGGACAGAAACACCTTGGCATGGGTCACGGTGGCGGCCACGATCTGCGCCTTTTTCAGGGCCACCAGATCGATCACGTCGCCCTTGACCTTGTTCAGTTCGCCCAGACGCACTTCGGCGGAAAGCGCCAGGAGTGCCGAGCGGAAACCACGCTTCGGCAAACGGCGCTGCAGCGGCATCTGGCCGCCTTCGAAACCGACCTTGTGATAGCCGCCGGCGCGTGCGTGCTGACCCTTGTGACCCTTGCCGCTGGTCTTGCCGAGGCCGGAACCGATGCCGCGACCGACGCGCGTGGCCTTGGTCTTGCTGCCACCGGCAGGCTTGAGTGTATTGAGTCGCATGGTCATACCTCTTCGCACTTCACCATGTAGTAAACCTTGTTGATCATGCCGCGCACCGCTGCCGTGTCTTCCAGCTCCACGCAGTGGCGCATGCGACGCAGCCCGAGGCCGCGCACCGTCGCCATGTGCTTGCGGCCGGTGCCGTACGGGCTCTTGATGAGCGTGACGCGTAGTTTCTTGTTGGCCATGTTCGCTTCCTTAACCCGTGAGGTCCTCGACCTTCTTGCCGCGTTTTGCGGCGATCTCGGCCGGGTTGGTAATGGATTGCAACGCCTTGATGGTGGCGCGCACCACGTTGACCGGGGTACGCGAGCCGATGCACTTGGCGAGCACGTTATTCAGGCCTACTACTTCACAGACCGCGCGCATCGCGCCACCGGCGATAATGCCGGTGCCTTCGGACGCTGGGCGCATGATGACCTTGGCCGCGCCATGATCACCGGTAACCTGGTAATGAATGGTGCCGCTCTTGAGATGCACCTTCACCAGATTGCGGCGCGCGTCGTCCATGGCCTTCTGCACGGCCACCGGAACTTCGCGTGCCTTGCCCTGGCCCATGCCGATGCGTCCGTCGCCGTCGCCGACCACGGTCAGCGCGGCAAAGCTGAACTGCCGGCCGCCCTTGACCACCTTGGCAACGCGGTTGACGCTGATCAGCTTCTCTTGGAGGTTGTCGCCCCGCCCTTCTCTATCGTATTCAGCCACGCATTACTCCTTCAGAATTCCAGGCCGCTTTCACGCGCCGCATCGGCAAGCGCCTTGATGCGACCGTGATACTTGAAGCCGGAGCGGTCAAACGCCACCTTGGTGATACCGGCCTGCTTGGCCTTCTCGGCAATACGCTTGCCGACAGCACCAGCGGCCGCGATATTCCCGCCGTTCTTGAGGCTGGCGCGCAGATCGGTTTCAAGCGTCGAGGCGCTGGCCAGGACGCGGGCGCCGGTCGGATCGATGATCTGCGCATAGATGTGCTGCGGCGTACGGTGCACGCACAACCGCACAGCGCCGATACGGGCGATCTGGTTGCGGGTGCGGGTGCGACGCCGCTGACGTGTCTGGATCTTGTTCATAGTCCAACCTTACAATAGATTTTCACCAACTCCCCCTCTCCCTTTGGGAGAGGGACGGGGTGAGGGCTTCCTTCAATCTTTAACTTCACCAACTCCCCCTCTCCCGCAACAGCGGGAGAGGGATGGGGTGAGGGCTTCATTCACAATCATCACTTCTTCTTGGCTTCTTTTCTGGCCACGTGCTCGTCCGAATAACGGACGCCCTTGCCCTTGTAAGGCTCGGGTTCACGGTAGGCGCGGATATCGGCCGCCACCTGGCCAACCATTTGCTTGTTCGCGCCCTTGACCACGATTTCCGTCTGGCTCGGCGTCTCGATGGTGATGCCTTCCGGAATCGGATACACCACCGGGTGCGAGTACCCCAGGGTCAGGTTCAGATTCTTTCCCTGCACCGCGGCGCGATAACCGACGCCGATGATGGTCATGCGTTTCTCAAAACCCTTGGTCACGCCCAGCACCATGTTGTTCACAAGCGCGCGCGTGGTGCCGGACATGGCGTCGGCAAAGGTCGAGTCGTCGTTGGTGGCAACGTTGATCAGTTGGCCCTCGTGGGACAGCTTGACCTTCGGGTGGACATTGACCTCGAGGCGGCCCTTCGGCCCCTTGATGCTGAGCAAGCCGTCGTTCAGCTTGACCTCGACACCGCTCGGTACAGTCACCGGATATTTGGCAATTCTTGACACGGTTCTAATCCTGTCTCAGTTACATCAGGCCACGATGAACAACACTTCACCGCCCAGACCCGCCTTGCGCGCGGCGCGGTCGGTCATGACCCCGTGGGAGGTCGATACGATGGCCGTGCCCAGGCCGCCCAGTACCTTCGGCAGCTTGTCCTTGCCACGGTACTTGCGCAGCCCCGGAGTGCTGAAGCGCTCGATGCGCTCGATCACCGGACGGCCGGCGTAATACTTGAGGCGCACGTTCAGCGTCGGCTTGCCGTCCACGGTCTGCTCGGCAAAATCCTCGATATAGCCTTCGTCCTTCAGCACCTTGAGGATGCTGCGCTTGACCTTGGAGGCCGGCATCATCACCGACGCCTTCTCCACCGCTTGCGCGTTGCGGATACGGGTCAGCAAATCGGAAATGGGATCAGTCATGCTCATAAGAATTCTTCCGTTACGGTTACCAGCTGGCCTTGACGACACCCGGTGCTTCGCCGCGCATCACGACTTCGCGCAGCTTGCTGCGGCTCAGGCCGAATTTGCGGTAGTAGCCACGCGGGCGCCCGGTCATGCCGCAGCGGTTGCGGATACGGCTTTTGCTCGAATCACGCGGCAGCTTCTGCAACGCGAGTTGTGCCTGCTGACGATCCTCGTCAGGCAGCTTCATGTTGACAATGGTGGCCTTCAGCTCGGCGCGCTTCTTGGCGTATTTCGCCACCAGCGCCTTGCGCTTCACGTCACGCAGAATCATGGATTTCTTTGCCATGGAACGTCAGCTCCTGATCGGGAAGGTGAAGGCCGCGAGCAAAGCACGCGCCTCCTCGTCGGTTTTGGCGGACGTCGTAATCGTGATGTCCATGCCACGGATCGCGTCGATCTTGTCGAAATCGATCTCCGGAAAAATAATCTGTTCCTTGATGCCCAGCGAGTAGTTGCCCTGGCCATCGAAGGAGCGTGCCGACAGGCCGCGGAAATCGCGCATGCGCGGCACCGCGATGCTGATAAAACGGTCCAGGAACTCATACATGTGCGCACGGCGCAGCGTCACCTTGCAGCCGATCGGCCAGTTCTCACGCACCTTGAAGTTGGCGATCGATTTGCGCGCCAGCGTGATGAGCGGTTTCTGACCGCTGATCTTCTGCATGTCGGAAACGGCGTTCTCGATCACTTTCTTGTCGGCCATCGCCTCGCCCACGCCCATATTGAGCGTGATCTTGGTGATGCGCGGCACCTGCATCGGGTTGGTGTAGCCGAACTTCTTCATCAGTTCGGGTACCACCTTCTTGCGGTAATGTTCTACGAGTCTAGTCATGGTCACAGGTCACTCAGACGTCAGCCACTTCGCCGCTGCGCTTGAAAATGCGTACGCGGCGGCCATCTTCCAGGGTCTTGATACCGGTACGCTCGCCCTTGCCCGCGGCGGCATTAAACAGCATCACGTTGGAGATATGAATCGATGCCTCTTTCTCCATGATGCCACCGGTTACGTTCTTGGCCGGGTTGGCTTTGGTATGGCGTTTGACCACGTTCACATTCTCGACCAGCACGCGGTCGTTCGACAGCATGCGCAGCACCGTGCCGCGTTTGCCCTTGTCTTTCCCGGTATTGACGATCACCTGATCGCCCTTGCGAATCTTTTTCATATCAAACCTTACGCTAGACTCTTACCTACTCCCCCTCTCCCGCATCAGCGGGAGAGGGATGGGGCGAGGGCTTCCTCACGATTTTCACCTACTCCCCCTCTCCCTTTGCCCTCTCCCGCAAGGGGAGAGGGGAAGCTGGAAAGGGTCTTTCGTTCTACAGCACTTCCGGTGCGAGCGAGATAATCTTCATGAACTGTTCGTTGCGCAGCTCGCGCGTCACCGGGCCGAATATGCGGGTGCCGATCACTTCACGCTTGTTATCGAGCAACACCGCCGCATTGGCGTCGAAGCGGATCACCGAACCGTCCGGGCGGCGTACGCCCTTGCGGGTGCGCACGATGACCGCGTCGTACACGTCGCCTTTTTTCACCTTGCCGCGTGGAATCGCTTCCTTCACGCTGACCTTGATGACGTCGCCAATATTGGCGTACCGGCGCTTGGAACCACCCAGCACCTTGATGCACTGCACCGTCTTGGCGCCGCTGTTGTCCGCTACCGTCAACAGGGTCTGCATCTGGATCATTGTCTTGCACTCCACTCGCCTCCCGCACTGGTGCGCGGGAAAGCCGGTAATTGTATCAGTTTCTCTGGCGGTATTAAACCGTTAACCGGCTACCGCCTTCTCTACCACCTTCACCAGACGCCAGGACTTGGTCCGGGACAAGGGACGGCACTCCTGGATAGTCACCAGATCGCCCTCACCGCACTCATTCTGCTCGTCGTGTGCGTGCAGCTTGGTGCGCCGACGGACGATCTTTTTGTAGAGCGGATGCGCCATCTGGCGCTCCACCAACACGGTGATGGTCTTGTCCATCTTGTTGCTCACCACGCACCCGGTCAGGGTGCGCGCGGTCTTGGTCTCTGCGGTCTGCTCGTTCATGCTCACTGTCCTGCCTTCTCGTTCGTGATTGTGCGTACGCGCGCGATATTGCGCCTTACCGTACGCAACTTCGAGTTGTCGGCAAGCTGCCCGGTGGCGTGCTGCATGCGCAGGTTGAACTGCTCGCGCAGCAGGCCTTCCAGTTCTTTCTGCTTGTCTTCCGCCGACAGGGCGCGAATGTCTTTTGAATTCATGACGTCACCGTTTAGATGTGATGGCGCGCAACGAAGGTGGTGCGCACCGGCAGTTTGGCCGAGGCCAGACGGAATGCCTCGCGCGCTTCGGTTTCGTTCACACCTTCCATTTCATACAACATGGTGCCGGGCTGCACCGGTGCCACCCAGAATTCCGGGTTGCCCTTACCGCTACCCATGCGCACTTCGAGCGGCTTTTTGCTGATCGGCTTGTCCGGGAAGATGCGGATCCACACGCGCCCGCCACGCTTGACGAAGCGCGTCAGGGCGCGGCGCGCGGCCTCGATCTGGCGCGACGTGATACGGCCACGGGTCGTCGCCTTGAGGCCGAATTCACCGAAGCTGACCTTGTTGCCACGCGTGGCCACGCCACGGTTGTGGCCCTTCATCTGCTTGCGGTACTTGGTGCGTTTTGGTTGTAACATATCTATCTAGTCCTGAGTCGCGAGTCGCGAGTCCTGAGCGGCAAGTCAGTGTCTTTTAGTAGACTCACGACTCACGACTCACGACTCGATTCAAGCCATGGCCTTCTTTACCGTTTCGGGCTCAGCCAGGGCCGACTCGCCCTTGTTGAACACCTCGCCCTTGAAAATCCACACCTTCACGCCGATCTTGCCGTAGGTGGTCATGGCCTCGGCCGTGCCGTAATCAATGTCGGCGCGCAGGGTATGCAGGGGCACGCGGCCCTCGCGGTACCACTCGGTGCGCGCGATTTCGCCGCCGTTCAAACGGCCGGCCACCATCACTTTCACGCCCAGGGCGCCGAGGCGCATGGCGTTCTGCACCGCGCGCTTCATGGCGCGGCGGAACATGATGCGTTTCTCCAGCTGCTGGGCGATGTTCTCGGACACGAGCTGCGCGTCGATCTCGGGCTTGCGCACTTCCTCGATCGCCACCTGCACCGGATGGCCGGCCAGCCTGGTCAGCTCCTTGCGCATCACTTCAATGTCCTCGCCCTTCTTGCCGATCACAATACCGGGACGCGCGGTGTACAGCGTGATGCTGATGTTCTGGGCCGGACGCTCGATCACGATCTTGCTGAGCGCGGCGTGGGCCAGTTTCTTCTTGAGGTGCTCGCGCAGCTTGATATCCGACGCCAGGTTGTCGGCGTAATGCTTGCTGCCCGCGTACCACTTTGCGGTCCAGTCGCGGATAACGCCGAGGCGGAATCCGTTCGGGTTGATCTTCTGTCCCATTTACTTGCCCCCCTTCTTCACCGGCTTATCGCTCACGGTGATGGTGATATGGCTGGTACGCTTCAGGATTTGCACCCCGCGACCTTTGGCGCGTGCATGAAAGCGCTTGAGTATCGGACCGGCATCAATCTGCACGCTGTGCACGCACAACTCGTCGATGTCCGCGCCTTGATTGTGCTCGGCATTGGCAATGGCCGACTCGAGCACTTTCTTCACACGCTTGGCGGAGCGGCGGATATTGAATTGGAGAATTTCGAGCGCGCGCTCCACGGGCAGGCCGCGGATCATGTCGGCGATCAGGCGGCCCTTCTGCGGGGACAGGCGCACGCTACGGAGGATGGCGGTGGCTTCCATGAATTAACCCTCGACGGCCTTTTTCGCGGCGGTGTGACCCTTGAAGATACGGGTCGCGGCAAACTCGCCAAGCTTGTGGCCAATCATATTTTCGGTAATCTGGATCGGCACATGCTGCTTGCCATTGTGGATGGCAATCGTCAGGCCGATGAAATCCGGCAGGATCGTGGAGCGGCGCGACCAGGTCTTGATCGGCTTCTTGCTGCCTTCGGCATGCGCCTTCGCCACCTTGGCCGCGAGGTGGATATCGATGAACGGGCCTTTCTTGACGGAACGTGGCACGGCTTATTCCTCTCTGCTCTTCATGCGCCGGCGGACGATCATGGAATCGGTCCGCTTGTTGGCGCGTGTCTTGTAACCCTTGGTCGGCATGCCCCACGGGCTCACCGGATGACGCCCGCCCTTGGTGCGGCCTTCGCCGCCGCCGTGCGGGTGATCCACCGGATTCATGGCGGTGCCGCGCACGGTCGGACGCCAGCCGCGCCAGCGGTTGGCGCCGGCCTTGCCGATCTTGCGCAGGTTGTGTTCGCTGTTGCCGACCTCGCCAATGGTGGCGCGGCAGTCAACGTGCACCTTGCGCACTTCGCCGGAACGCAGGCGCAGCTGCGCGTACAGGCCCTCGCGCGCAATCAATTGAATTCCTGCACCAGCGGAACGGCCGATCTGTGCACCACCACCGTGTTTGATCTCCACACAGTGCACGGTACTACCCACCGGAATATTGCGAATCGGCAGGGTGTTGCCCGGTTTGATCGGTGAGTGCGGACCCGACATGACTTCGGAACCCACTTCCACGCCCTTGGGCGCGATGATGTAGCGGCGTTCACCGTCTTTATACAAAACCAGCGCGATGTTGGCGCTGCGGTTCGGATCGTATTCGAAACGCTCGATCTTGCCCGGAATACCGTCCTTGTCGCGCAGGAAATCGATCACCCGGTAATGGCGCTTGTGCGCACCACCGCGGTGACGCACGCAAATGCGACCGGCGTTGTTGCGGCCATCGATCTTGGCCTTTTTTTCAAGCAGCGGCGCGTACGGCTCGCCCTTGTGCAGATCCCGGTTGACGACCTTGACCAGCGAACGGCGGCCGTTGGATGTCGGTTTTACTTTGATGATTGCCATGGCTGTATTAAATCCTTCCCGTCCGGCTTACTTGGATTCGACGCCGGCGAAATTAATGTCCTGACCGGGCTTGAGGCGCACATAGGCCTTTTTCCAGTCAGAACGACGACCCGGCGTCTTGCCGAATTTCTTTTCCTTGCCCTTGACGTTGATCACGGTGACCGATTCGACCTGGACATTGAACATTTTTTCCACGGCCTGCTTGATCATGGGCTTGCTGGCGTCACGCCGCACCCGGAATACGATCTGGCTGTTCTTCTCGGCCACGCGCGTGCTCTTTTCGGAAACATGCGGGGCCAGGATCACCTGATAGAGTTCTGCGTTCATCCCAGCATCTCCTCAAAGCGCTTGAGCGCCGGCACGGTCATGATCACCTTCTCGTGGCGCACCAAAGTTACCGGATCCACGCCCGAGACGTCGCACACGTCCACCAGGTGCAGGTTGCGCGCCGACAGGCCGAGATTAATGTCCAGGGTGTCGGTCACGATCAGGGCATCCGCAGTACCGAAACGCGCGAGCTTCTCGATCAGCGCCTGGGTCTTGGGGGCGTCCATGGTGAACGTGTCCACGGCCACCAGACGGTTCTGGCGCACCAGCTCAGAGAGAATCGCGCGCAATGCAGCGCGATGCATCTTGCGATTCACCTTGTTGGTGAAATTCTCGTCCGGCGAGGACGGGAAGGTCTTGCCGCCGCCACGCCACAGCGGGCTGCGGATCGAGCCGGCACGTGCCTGGCCGGTGCCCTTCTGGTTCCACGGCTTGCGTCCGCCACCGCGCACTTCGGTGCGCGTTTTCTGCTTGCGCGTGCCGGAGCGGCCGTTGTTGCGATAGGCAACCACGACCTGATGCACCAGCGGCTCGTTGAATTCGACGCCAAAGGTCTTCTCGGAGATTTCAATCTCCGACTTGGACTTGCCGTCCGCGCTGTTCATCACGCTCAGTTTCATCGCGGCTATCCTTGTTTCTTCTGCGCCTTGACCGAAGGCCGGATCATGACATCCGAACCCTTCGCGCCCGGCACGGCGCCCTTGACGAGCAACAAATTCTTTTCGGCATCCACGCGCACCACTTCGAGGTTCTGCTGGGTGCGCACCTTGTTGCCGAGCTGGCCGGACATGGGCTTGCCCGGGAACACGCGGCCCGGCGTCTGACGCTGGCCGATGGAGCCCGGTGCGCGATGCGACAGCGAGTTACCGTGGCTGGCACGGCCACCCTTGAAGTGATGGCGCTTGATGGTGCCGGCAAAACCCTTGCCGATGGTCGTGCCCTGCACGTCCACCATTTGACCGGCGGCGAAAATATCGACTTTCACTTCGCCGCCCGTGGCGAGCTGTTCGCCTTCGCCAGCTTCGAGACGGAATTCCCACAGCCCGCGACCCGGCGCGACGCTGGCCTTGGCATAGTGGCCGGCCAGCGACTTGGTGACGCGCGACGCGCGACGCTCGCCGATGGTCACCTGCACGGCGCGATAGCCGTCGGTCTTTTCGGTTTTCACCTGGGTAATGCGGTTCGGGCCGACTTCCAGTACCGTAACCGGCACGGCACTGCCGTCCGCGCTGTACACGCGGCTCATGCCGATTTTCTTGCCAATAATTCCGAGTGCCATGTTCTGAACCTTGTCGTTTTGTCCGTTCCGGAATGTGCGGAACTAGCCGAGCTTGATTTCCACGTCCACGCCGGCGGCGAGATCGAGCTTCATCAGCGCATCCACCGTCTTCTCGGTGGGCTCGATGATGTCCATGATGCGCTTGTGGGTGCGGATCTCGAACTGGTCGCGCGACTTCTTGTCGACGTGCGGCGAACGGTTGACCGTAAAGCGCTCGATCTTGGTCGGCAGCGGGATCGGACCCTTGACGAGCGCACCGGTGCGCT
>CAYHES010000088.1:0-10501 GCA_964355495.1 uncultured Acidiferrobacterales bacterium | reverse complement strand
TGACGGACGAATTCACCGGCCTGCCCAACCGGCGCGCGTTCATGCGCCGCCTCGATGACGAGATCGGCCGCGCCCAGCGCTACGATACGCCGCTCTCGCTCGCCATCGTGGATCTCGATGAATTCAAAATCATCAACGACACCTATGGCCACATCGCCGGCGACCAGGTGCTGCGCTGTTACGCGGAACACATGCTGTCGATCTTCCGCCACCACGACCTGGTGGCGCGTTACGGCGGCGAGGAGTTCTCCATATTGTTGCCGAATACAACGCTGGACGGGGCGCAGTGCGCAATGAGCAAGGTGCAAGGTCGCGTGGCGCAGAGCCAATGCGAACATGGCGGCCGGGTGTTGCTGCTGCCAACCTTTTCCGCGGGGTTGGCGCTGCACGCGCCCGGGGAGCAGCCGATCCGCTTCATTGAGCGGGCCGACCGGGCGCTGTATCGCGCCAAACATCTGGGTCGGAATCGCATCGAGCTGGAATTGCCGGCCGGGCCGTCGCCAACCATCACCGCGGCGGGTGGCGGCTCGTCCAATGGAACCAGCGGCTGATCCGCAAGCCCTGCCTCTTATTGTTCTAGATGCGCGGTGCGCGCCGACAGCGAACGGTCGTGCGCTTTCCCAAGCAAGGCCTGGGACGCGATCGCGCCGAGCCCCGCCAGAAACATGTCCCACTGCGTATCCCATGGGTCGCCCTGCGTGCCGAGAAAGGTAACCGCCCCGTCGTCCGCTACCAGCGCCACCCACCATTCGATCATTTCATACACGGCGCTCAACGCCAGACAAACGCAGGTCACTAAAAAGAACAACCATTTGCCGGGTTTCAACGGCGAACGCCACAGAAGAATCTCGCGCGCGATAATCGCCGGGAAAAATCCCTGAGCGAGATGCCCCAGGCGATCATAGTGATTGCGGCTATGTTCATAGCTGTCGCGCAGCCAGTTGAACAACGGCACCTCGGCATAGGTGTAATGGGCGCCGATCAACAGGATCAACGCGCGCACCCCGATCATGCCGTAGGCGAGACGCGACAGCGGGAAACGCCGATAGGTGGCGACCAGCAGCGGCACGGTAATCAGCACCGGTGCGGCTTCCAGAAACCAGGTGGGCCAGTCATGTGGCGCGATTGCCGACCACAGGATCGCGCCACCGAGCCCGGTCACGAGGAAAAGCAGATAGGCGCGATCTGACCGGGGCACGGAAGCGGGACGTATCGATTGGTGGCGTGAAGGGTTCTGGGTTATGCGCGAGCTTAACAGAATCGCGCCGATGTTGATTGCGGTGCGGACGTGGGCTTGAAAGTAAAAACCACAGAAAGCACTGGACGGTTGGCAAACGAGAAAACAAAAGGCCACCGCGAAGGTGGCCTTTTGTTTGTTGGTAGACCATCTTAACCGAGGTCGAAGCCCGCGAAAACGAAAGCCCTAACCGGAGAGCCCGGACAGGCGCTTTGTTGTATGGAACTGCCGGAATTCCCCAGTCCCCTTGACCCTGCTTTAATCAAGTATTACTCTAATAAGTAAGAATTTCATGTGAGGATGCCATCATGCGCGTCACCAGTAAAGGCCAGGTTACTATCCCCATCGAAGTCCGGCAAAAAGCCGGACTGCTGCCTGATACCGAAGTAGAGTTTGTCGTCAGGGGCAATACCGTTATCGTGAAGAAAGCGGAGAAAACCCCGCGCCGCGGCCGCCGCCTGTTGACGATCATGCGCGGCAAGGCCACCAAACGCCTCGGCACCGATGAAATCATGGCGCTGACCCGCGGCAACTGAAAATAAAAACGGGCGCCGCCGATGGCCGATATCCTGGTGGACAGCAACGTCATTCTCGACGTCGTGACCGAAGACCCAAGATGGTATGACTGGTCCGCCGGTCAGCTTGAAAAACTGGCTGAACGCCACACGCTCGTCATCAACCCCATCATTTACAGTGAGGTCTCCATCGGTTTCGACCGGATCGAAGACCTCGATCGGGCGCTGCCGCCGGAGTTTTTCCGCCGCGATCCGTTGCCGTGGGAAGCGGGATTTCTGGCGGGAAAATGTTTCGTCAAATACCGCCGCTCGGGCGGCAAGCGACACTCGCCGCTGCCGGATTTTTACATCGGCGCGCACGCCGCGATACAGGGCATCGCGCTGTTGACCCGCGATATGAATCGCTACAAAACCTATTTCCCGAAACTCGCGCTGATTTCGCCCTGAGGTATTCGCGAAAGGGGTTATCCATGTCTCTAGCCGGGCATTAAACTGAAGGCGGTTCCGTTGCCTATGGATCTATCGGCAGAAGAATCTGAACGCGCCAAGCAGCTGAATGGCAGGCGTCTGCTCTGCGAACTTCCGTTTGGACAAGACGATATTGAACAGCTTCGTCAGACGCTGTTGCCGATGGGTATCCAGGCATGGACCTATCCCACTTTGGCTTCCATGATGACCGTTGGGATCGGTGTTTACTACTACAAGGATGGTGATTTCTGGAGCGAGTTCGTAGGCCTCGATTCAGCCGTAGACAGAAGTAGTTGGGGGCAGAAATTCGAAGATTTTATCGCCAAACACGATTCACTCGAAAACTTTAGATCGGTCAAGGATGAAGGTGGCCACCGTTACGTTGGGCCCATGTTGGCTCATGGAGGTATCCCCCAGACTTGTTTACCTGATTTTTTTAGCTTAATTACCCGTGACGGTGATAGGGAACAGTCGGGACAAGACCTCATTGATGACATCAAGCGTTCACCGGCGAGATTGGCCCAGGCAGATCGGCCGGTGCAACGCTTTCTCAAGTATGGCGGTGAGGTTGCAGAGGAGTTCGTGTCCCGTTTTCTTGCACTTTGGCAGTGTTATGAACGCGGAGATATGGGTGCGAAGTGTGGCCTTCCGGACAGAGTCGTCGAAAAATTTTCTGCTTGGTGGCCTGAGCATAAGCCTAAAAGGCGGGATCACTTCAAGCGGATGCCGAGACCAGAGCTGCGTATCGAGCCTGCCGGCTTGGGTGTTTTCTTATATCTCCCGCGCTGCGACGATCATCCTGATGTTGGTCCCAAAGCACGTTGGCATGCTCTCGGAAAAGACTGGGCGGTCACTCGTGCGCATGAAGTGCCGGTAGCGCCCAGCGATACATGGGGGATAACAGGTGTGGGCCGACCGTACGTGTTGGAAGGTCCGACTGACGAATTACCAGGGCTATTTTTCGATCCGAACACGGGAAAGGCAATCTCCGAACCAAGCCTGCGGCGGCTTCCGGATAAAGTATGGGCGTTGTTCAGGGGTCGCCTGCAATCTGAGCCTTCACCGAGTTTCGAGGAGGAGTTTTCACAGTGGCCGGGCTTTTATCTGTCTGCGTTCGATCTAAGTGATAGCAATCAACTGCGCATTGACAATCATGCATTTGAAGTTCGGCGGCCATTCTTTCATTGTGATGCCGATCCAATTGTTCAGGGTGTGTGTGCTCGAGATAGGACGCCAGTCTTTAGTGCAGTACCCAGAATTGAGTGGGCGGGAAAATCAAATCTGTCCTTGATTAAAGACGGTGTGCCGCAAGGCAATATAGATATTGAGCCTGATGGGTTAGCTGTCTTGCTGGATAAACAAGGCGAATACGACATCGAGCTTCGTGGCCCACTCGGCGAAAGCATTCGCAGGCACTTTGTGTTTGTGCCGGGACTCACCGCTGTATCTAGTCCGAAGGTCATGTGGCCAAAACAAAGGCTGATTAAATGGCATCTCTCGGCTGAAGGTGGAAGCATTAAATCCGATGATTCCTTCCCGCCATTTACTCGTTACGGCTCATCTCTGGAATTCAAGGTCGAGTACGCCGGCCATGAAATTGAGTTGCGTGCTGAAGTTCCGCAGTTGATCTGGCGCTTGCTACCTTCGCAAGAGGGCCAAATGACGGAGTGGTTCAATGAACCACTGTCGGTCTGGTTCGATGATCTTTACCAAAGTAAATACCCGCTTCTTGAATGCACGTTCGGATCCATGGAGCAGGATGCCGAGGTATTGCTGGTTGGAAGGCATACCCTTGGCAGGTTGGAGGCTAAGCGGCAAAGGTCGGGAGATCAGAGTTCCTGGTATTTCGATCTGCGTGCCGTGCGCGATGAATTGGAAGCAGCAGGCAAATCAGAGGAGTCTGACTTGCTGATACGGTCAAGGGATGGGACCGTACATTATCGAGGAAAAGCTCTGACCGTAAGACCACATTGGCATTTACGAAACTTTCGCGCAACGTGGAAAAAAGAAGGAGATCAGCATGTCATTCATGTTTCGTGGCATGAATCCGGGAAATCTGTAACAGGTAGATGGTTGGTTGTTATTCCGCTATGGAGGCCATGGGAGGGGGCCGTCTTGCAGCATCACTTCGAGGACAGCGAACGCAGCGGTTACAACTGGCAACTTCCTCTCTCTGGTCTGTATCCGGGTAGATATATGGTCAAGGCAGTGCATGCTCCATGGGGCAGCGATGACTGGATAGGGGCGCAAGCAGTATACGAACAAGTTATCGATGTATACCCGGAGTCATGGCCAGAAACGTTTGGCCAGCTGCATACGGCACCAACGGTAGAGTTCTATCTGCAATCCCTGCTGGCGCATTGGTATCGCCCTCAGCTGGTGCCGCAACCACCATTGTCGCCAACTGGGCTGGCAGCCGATGAAATCAAACAGTTTCTTGATGGCCTAAGATTGGCGGACATGCTGGAGCGCATTGATATCCCCAGGGATGGCAGCGGCTCGCTCAATATTTTCTGTGCAAATGCAATGGCTACCAGCGAGGCATTTGCATCCCTTTCAGACCAGCCACTTGCTGATATATTCGACCATGTTCTGCCGAATCAGGATGTCATTACATTGGAGCTTAATGAGAATGACAGGCGCTTTGTCTCTGAAGTGGCTTTCCAATATACCGCCCTCAAGACTGCTGCGAAACGCATTAGGCAGGCGCACGGACAGCGTGTTTTGTCAGGTGTATTGGCCAATTGGCATAAGAATCTTAACAAGGAGCGCCCACCTGTGGATGAAGTCATTTTCTTGTGCGAGAAATTTCGGATATTTGAAGATCAAAGTGTGGTACGGAAGCGCGAGTATGAACAACTAAAGTTCGAGCATCAGAGTCGGGAGGCAGTATGAGCGCGACCATGAACCCAGCTGATGTGTACGAGGCTTTACATGACGCTTATCTCCGTTACCTGGAGACTTCATTTCATCTGAAAGACCCATCTCTGCTTAAGCAATTCAGGGATTTATTGCAAGACAAGACCCAGCCACCCCTTGTTCGCCGGCCCATCTTGGAAGTATCGCCAGGCTTCAAGTCTGGGGCTTCCATCGAACAACTGATTGAGACGGGAATTCTTCCTGAATCCTTCCAAAAACTGGAAGAGAGCATTCTGAGGCGCCCGTTATATTCACATCAAGAAAAAGCTCTACGTAAGGCAATCCAAGATCGGCATAATCTTGTGGTGGCTACGGGTACCGGTAGCGGAAAAACAGAGATATTCCTCTACCCGATCATTAGTCACCTGCTGCGTGAATCTGAGCAGGGAACTCTTAAGAACCCCGGCGTGCGTGCGCTGTTGTTGTATCCCATGAATGCACTGGCAAACGACCAGATAGCGCGTTTGCGGATTCTTGCCAAGCTATTTCCGGAAATCACATTCGGCCGCTATACGGGTGAGACGGATCAGGACTACAACAGTGCCCTGCGAAGTTACCACGTATTCCATAACGGCGAGGACCCTTTGCCGAATGAACTGATCTGCCGCGATCAAATGCGAGATACCTCACCGCATATCCTCTTCACAAACTATGCCATGCTGGAATACCTGCTGATTCGCCCCAAGGACTCCAGCCTGTTCGGTGGTGCTCATTGGCGATTCCTGGTGCTGGATGAGGTGCACAGCTATTCCGGAGCACTCGGTATTGAAATAGCCATGCTCCTGCGCCGCCTGAAAGAACGGGTGGTGCAGAGTGTGCAAGGAAGGCTGCAATGTATTGCCACCAGCGCCACGCTAGGTGGCGGTGAGAAAGATTTTTCAAAGATAGCCGGATTCGCCTCCGACTTATTTGGCGAGACCTTTGAGTCAGATGACATCATTGGTGCCGATCATGTCGAGTTGAAATCGGAAGTACCGGCGTGGGGCAGTGGCTCGTCGGAAATGTACGCCGCGTTGAGGGAAGCAATTTTTGACTCGGGTAATCATGCTGTCGAGCATTTGGCAGATATCGCGAAGGAATATGGGGCGCCAGACCTGGTCGTAGCAGCCGCCGTGGCAGATGCGGGTAACGCCCAAGGCAAGGAGAAATACCAGACGTTCTTGTATCGCCTCATGGAAGGTGACAACGCTGTTCGTCGGCTACGGGAACAGTTGAGCAAAAAGAGAGCACTAGAACTGCACGAAGTACAAGGCGGGAAAGAGCGCGAAATCGTTGATCTGGTTGCGTTAGGCGCACAAGCACGCGAGTCAGGGAACCCAATCCCTCTGATCCCGGCGCGATACCATATTATGGCGCGCGCCATCAGTGGAATTTACGCATGGTTCGATGCGGACGGCAAGCCGCAACTCCTAGCCAAACGTGAAAGACATCATCAGCATGCCGGGCACGAGTATGCGGTATTTGAGCTGGCAAGCTGTAACCGCTGCGGCGAAATCATGCTGGTTGGTGATGATAAAGGCGGGCTGGTCGTACAGCCACCGGATGTTGGCGATGACCCTATTGCGAAACTCAGCTGGTTCCAATTACGTTCCGGATCAGGTGAGAGTACGGTGGACGAAGATGATGCTGTAGGCGCGAGTGAAGACTTGTCGCGAGCGCGCTCGGCCAGTACAAGCCCCATGCGTCTATGCCGGATTTGCGGTCGCATAGATGATGCGAGCACTTTCGACCTCAATGGCTGTGAAGGACATCCTGCAGAAACGATCCAAATCTTCAAGATTGAAAACAAGCTGCGCCGCAACGCCCCCCGGCAGTGTCCATCATGTAGGAATTTGTACGGCTCAGTAGCGAGCCGGATTGTGACAGGCAAACAAGTGCCTGTTGCCGTATTGGCGACTGCCCTTTATCAGAAAATCCCGGAATCGCCGATATCTAAGGAAGCGACTCTCCCGGGTGGGGGACGAAAGTTGATGATGTTTTCCGATTCACGCCAAGATGCCGCCTTCTTCGCGCCATTCATGGATAACACCTACAACAAGTTCAAACAGCGGCGCTATCTTGTCAAGGCCTTGGAGGGCGAATCTGAGCCAATCGATCTCCAGGAGTGGGTGCAGCGGGCAAGAAAAGTTGCTGAGAAGGCAGGCGAATGGGATGAAGAATCGAGCGCCACAACGAGAAAGAAGGACGCCGGTCGCTGGGTGTTGCGCGAGTGGGTGGCCATGGATCGAAGGTTGGCCCTGGAAGGTGCCGGCTGCGTGGTTTTCCGCCTACGCAAACCAAAGTTATTCTCGGCATTGCCCGTGTTATCTGGTGCGCCATGGAACCTGAATCTGGATGAGCAGTGGATATTAGTCCAGGTGCTGCTCGATACAATCCGGTATCAAGGTGTTGCCTCGTTTGATGACGATGACGGGGTATTTAATGGCATCGAGCATAGTGACGCTATTTTCGCACCACGGAATGCTGCTTGTTACCTACAGGGTGCCAACGGTAGTTCCGAAAAGCGCATCCATGCGTGGGAACCGGCTCAGAATCACACCAACAAGAGGTTCGATTATCTATACCGTGTGCTGCGAAGCAGGGGGATTGCGGATGGCGAAGCGAAGGCGCATGCCTTTTCGGTATTGAGAGAGATATGGACCGCAATTAATCATCCCAATGGTCCGCTGGGCAAGTTGTTTGAGCGTGTGGCACATAGCAAATATCGGAATGAATCCAACCTTCTCCGCCTCAAGCCGAACTGGTGGCAGGTGCGGCATGCAGGCGATGGCGACATCTATCGTTGTGGCACCTGTGGAACGGTGACAGCTTTCGCTGTAAATGAGGTTTGTCCGATGTCAGGGTGCACTGGAGACGTCAGGCCATACGCATCAACAGAACGTCAACGTAATCATTACTTCAACTTATTCACCAGCATGACGCCAATCCCGCTCAAAGTGAGTGAGCATACGGCGCAACTCACAAAAAAGAAGGCATTCGAGGCTCAGCAGGATTTTATCAGCGGTAAGGTCAATATGTTGAGCTGCACCACGACATTCGAAATGGGTGTGGATGTCGGCGATCTGCAGGCCGTATTTATGCGCAATATGCCGCCCAGCCCAGGTAATTACGTACAACGGGCAGGTCGCGCGGGACGACGCGCAGACAACGCGGCCATTATTGTGAGTTTCGCTCAGCGGCGTACTCACGATTTCGCCTATTTCGAGGATTGGTCGCGGATGGTGAGGGGATCGGTCCGCCCACCGTCCATACACCTTAACAACATCAAGATTGTCCGCCGCCATATCCATGCGGAGGCTATGGCCGACTACTTCCGCACAAATCCTGAAGTATTTGTCGACAGACTTGAAAGCTTGTTCGATCCATCTTCTTCCAGACCGGATGAGTTGATCGGATATTTGGCAAAGCGCCCTGAACTTCTTAAGGAAAGGCTCAAGCGTGTGATTCCATCGCCGTTGCAGACCAAGCTTGGAATTGGCAACTGGGAGTGGTTGGATGGTCAAGGAATGAATGAAGAGGATAAGCGTGAATGCTTTATTGAGAGGTTGGCCAACGCTGCTCGCGACGTTCAAGGTGATTGGAAGGCCTTGCAGCAAGCAGAAAAGGTTGCCTCACAACAGAAAAAGCATAAATCCGCAGATTTCTTCTTGCGGCAATTAAATACGCTGAAGAATCGCTCTCTGCTCGGAAAATTGGGAACGTACGGTTTAATGCCGAAGTACGGGTTTCCTACTGAAGTAGTCGAACTGAAAATCCGTGGCAGCGCGAAGGAAAGCGGAGAGGTTGAATTGCAGCGGGACATGAAGCTTGCGTTGTCTGAGTTTGCGCCCGGAAATCAGGTCATAGCAGGTGGTAAAGTGTGGACCTCAGAGGCTGTTGTGCTTCCCAGCAGTGATCGAAAACTTCATGAATTCCATTACTGGCACTGCGACGTTTGCCAGTTCTTTTCTGCCGAGAATATTGTTTCCATAGGATCTCAATTGGCACCGGATAAGAGCTGCTATTGTGAAGCCTCAAGCAATACAATCTCAGCGAAGACCTACATCTACCCAGAGTTTGGCTTCTCAACAGCCGCAGGCAATGCCAGCGGGGGCGTCGGCGATGAACGTCCATCTCTGAAATCGTATAGCGAAATATTTTTTCATGACGATGTAGCTGAATCGGGGTTCACTCCGATCGCTGGGCCACTCAACATTCACTATCGTGAAGCTAATCAGGGATGGATACACGTTATCAACAACAATCAAGGCGACGATTTTTACATTTGTGGGTCGTGTGGTTATGCGACGAAAGATAACCCAGCATACGTGCGCTCAGGTAATACTCCTCATATTAAACCGTGGACAAGTGATCAGAATTGCTCAAATACACACCTAGAACGGCAAGGTCTAGGGTATCGTTACCGGACGGATGTTCTGGAGTTGCGCTTCCCGCTTGAAGACCTCGATAGGCTAGGGTTGCATGGTCCCGATGATTCTCATTCGCTTTGGTTGTCAGTTTTGTATGCGCTCGTGAATGGCGCGTGTCAGGCGCTGGATATTGACGAGCGGGATTTGGGCGGATGTCTGTATTATTCACAGAAAAACCACCCATCGTTGGTACTGTTTGATACAGCCCCAGGTGGGGCCGGGTTTGTTCATGAAATCCGCGATCATTTTACGGAGGTGATGAAGAATGCCCTGCATTTACTGAACTGCAAATCCTGCGGGGAAGACTCGTCTTGTATTGCCTGCTTAAGAACATACTTCAACCAGCGAGATCATAATCGTCTACGAAGAGGCTTGGCAGAGCGCTATCTTAGAGCGTTGATGTAATCTATTGAAAATGGAGCGTCGCCCTCATTTAGCTCGTCATCCGGATACCTCGTAGCTTAGGTCTGGTCGCTACACAAAACAAAGCCCCCGGCCGGAATCCCGGTCGGGGGCGTTGTTAACTGGTGGAGGCGGCGGGACAGTGGTTCCGCATTTTTCAATGCGGCCTGGACTATGCCTTCATCTGAACACTCAGCCTGTTGCCTGAGTCGTCAGATGCGGAGCGTATTATTCGCGCCCTCACCCTGGCCCTCTCCCGGAGGGAGAGGGGATGAGAATGCGAATCCTAGTGCCCGCTCGTTCGTTGCCGAATCAGCGGACCTATGAGTCTCTACAGGGCAGGGAAGGTTGGCCCTTCGCTACCCCTCGGCGTTGCCATGCCATCCCTTTCAGGATGCCGTCAGGGTTCGCCGAATGAGCCCCGTTTTCACTCTGCTCTCGCGAGCAGAGGCGACCATTGTGTTAATCGAACCCGCGTCCGCAAGCCCTACATCACTGGTTCTACATGCGTAGTCTGTCTTTTATTTGACGCGCCGCCCTCCGGCAGACAG
>CAYHES010000087.1:0-10521 GCA_964355495.1 uncultured Acidiferrobacterales bacterium | reverse complement strand
CGCTGGCGCACACCGGCGGACGCAAGCAGGAGGCGGCCCTCAAGCTCGGCTGGGGGCGCAACACCCTGACACGCAAGCTTAAAGAACTGGGGCTGGATGAGTGACGGAGGCCGGGCCGAACAAGAGTTCGGGGCCAGACCACTCAGCACGGAATCTGCAACGGCGGCATGATGTTCTCTACGCCCGCGCGTCTTTGATGGTAAACAGGACGATTCCCGTGCCGGTCGTCCAGGTCAAAGCAATCTAAGGGAAGGTTTGTCCTCGCACGCAGCACGCGTCGCCGCCTGTAGCTCCAACTCCCGGCACACCCAGTCCGCCGTTGCCCGGAGGCTCGGAAAGTCCTCGACCGAACGCACGGCGGCCTGCGGATAGGCATCGCGCAACAGGCGGCTCAAAGCCCTTCCCGGTCCGAGCTCCAGAAATACCTCATGACCGGAGCGCCAGGCGACCTGCATGCATTTCGACCAGGCGAGCGGGCGGCAGAGCGCGTCGGAAAGCGCCGAAATGCCCGCCTCGCGCGTCTTGACCGGCGAGGCATCCACACCGGCGAGCAGCGGGACCCGGGGATCGGTCATGCCCGAGGCGCGCAGTTCGTGGGCAAAACGCCGCGCGGCCTCCCTGAGCAGTGAGGTGTGCGATGCCACGCGCACATCCAGCAGCCGGATGTGCTTCGCGCCCGCGCTGCGCGCGACCTCGCGCAGGCGCTCCAGCACCGGGATCGTGCCGCCCACGACGACGTGCCGCGAACCGTTGATTGCCGCCGGTTCCCCGCCATGCTCGGCACAGAGCAACTCCACGGTCGCCTTGTCCAGGCCCAGAATCGCCAGCAAGCCGGACTCCACCGGGCTCACCTCATTCATCAATGCTGCGCGCCGTTGCGCCAGCGCAAGCATCGACGCGACATCCAACGCGCCGGCGACACCGTAGGACGCCAGTTCGCCCACGCTGTAGCCAAGCACCAGGTCAGGCTCGGGCAGGCCGTCGCGCAACGCCTCCCATGTAGCAAGCACGGTGGTGCAGATCAATGGCTGGGCAAAACTGTTTTCGTACCACTCATTCGCCGGCCGGCGCCGCAACTCCAGTGCCAGATCCAGACCGGTCACCTGCGCTGCTTCCTGCAGCACACAATGTGCGGCCGGTTCATGCCGCAGCCGGGCGAGCATGGCGGCGTGCTGGTTGCCCTGGCCCGGAACAAGTAGCGTCAACCCCATGGTCTTGCTCTCCCTGTGTAGTCGATGTTCCGCGCCCTGGGGATAACCCGATGCCAGTCGTAACCCGGGCAAACCGCAGCGAAGCGCGCGCCGGAAGACTGGTTTAGTTGTCACTAAATATACATCGGTTGCGCCCAAGGCGGCTCGAAAACTAACTGTAAGCGAACAACGTCCACGCCGAAGTGATCTTTATCACTCTTTGCATTAATTTTTGAGAAACCGTAACATGTTTCGCCATACCGTTTGTCTGGTGAAACCTTCATTCCGGCGTCCGGCGGGCATGCAATACGCCGGCGCCTTGGCGCCTGCATTCAATGATTGCTATATGTTTTAGTTGGTACACGTAAACTCGGGGCAAGTCGGAAACTTACGGTCCTTCCGCGAGCGGCCGTTGCACCGCCGTTTCTACGCAGACAGGCGACGCTGCGACACGCCATGGATCATCGCAGCAACACCGGACACGGGACAGGAGTCATTCGCAGAATGGCAGGAGGCCATTAAAGTCATAAGAATTTAACGGAGACCAAGGAGCACGCAGCATGAAGCTCAATATTTTTCATAAAATCCTGATCACGATGCTGGTCGTAGCCGTGATCCCCTTGGTTGCAATCTGGTACATCAACTACCAAACCACGTCGAAACACCTGACGCTCGGCGTCGAGCAGCGCCTCGGCGGCATCTCCGACAAACTGGTCGCAGCCGTCAACGACTGGGTGACCGCGAACCACAAGGTGCTGAACCAGAATGGCGCCCTTCCGGAAATGGCGTCCATGAACGCCGGGGCCCAGAACCCGGTGTTAAAGACCGTGCAGAACGAGTACGGCTGGAGCTACCTGGTCTTCACCATCCGGCCGGACGGCATGAACGTCGGGCGCAGCGACGGCAAGGAACCAATCGATTACAGCGACCGCATCTACTTCAAGCAGGTGATGGATGGCGCGCCGCTCGGCAAACAGGTGGTGATCAGCAAGACCACCGGCAAGCCGGCACTCATTCTCTCGGCGCCGATACACAAACCCGACAAGGGCCTCGTCGGCGTCATCGCCATGGGCATGTCGCTGGCCGACATCTCGGACATCATCACCAAGGCGAGCATCGGCACGACCGGCTATGCCTTCCTTCTGGATGAGGACGGCAAGGTGGTCGCGCACCAGAAGCAGGAATACACCAGCACCATGGCCGACTTCAGCAAACATCCGGCCTTCCTGGGGCGTTCGAACGAGCCGGTGCGGAAGCTCGTCTTCGAGGAAGGCGGACGCAAGATCATTGCCCACACGCAAAAAACCCGGCATGGCTGGACCCTGGTGGCACAGCAGGACTACGACGAGGCGTTCCGCGCCTTGAGTGAAGCCAACCTGAGCGCCCTGATCCTGCTGGTCATCACGCTGCTGGCGGTGTCGTACATCGCCTACCTACTTGCGCAGCGCCTGGCCAGACCGATCCGCAATCTGACGCTGATTGCGGAAGAGATCAGCCGTGGGCGACTGGACATCAAGATCCAGGAGGTCAACCGCAGCGACGAAATCGGCGCACTGGCCGCCGCCATCGAGCGCATGGGGGTAAGCATCCGCATGTCGCTGCAGAAACTCCGCGCCAAGGCCTGACCGGCATGGAGATGAAGCATCTTCAAGCTGACACCGGGTGGGCACAACGCATTCTCGCGCCGACCATGGGTGATGCAGTAGTTAACGAGGTGGACGATGACTCATGATCAAACGCTGACTCCATACAATTCCTATCACGAGCTCATGCAGGCACTCAAGAACCATTGCCTGCAGAGAAGCACGGGTACATTGTTTATTGCCACACCGGACAATCATTTCGGCCGCATCGTGCTCAAGGGTGGCGAGATCATCTCGCTGATCTTCGGTACCAAGTCGGGTGAGGCCGCGATCCCGTTCATCCGCGCGATCAAGACCGGAAAATTCAGATTTTCCCAGGGACAGACTCCGACGGACGGCACCGAAGACCTTCCGCCCAACCCCGAGCTCCTGTGCCGCCTGGACACCGGCGCCACGCCGGTTGGCACGACGGCACAACACCCGCCGGTGGACCGAATGGCGCTGGGCCATACCTATCGCATTGTCGAAGGCGAACTGGTGGAGTTCGTGGGACCGATCGCCAACCTGGTGTGCAGTGAACATAAAGTAAAATTCGGCACGATCACCCACGAAAAAGAACTCAACGCCCTGCTCGAATCCATCGGCAGGGAAATCGGCGATCCCGCCAAGGCCCGTCAGTTCATCGATCGCGTCTGGAAGCGGATGTCGCACTGAGGCGGTAACCGGCAATGCCGAGGCACTGTCGTCGCCCCGGCATCAGACGTTCACCCACATCTCGGACGGCTGGCGCTGACGCTGCCGGATCTGCTGGATCAGGCCAGACTGCCGATCGCGGCGCTTGAGGTCCTCGGGATCGACCTTGCTCATCACCTCTTCCTTGAGGCGCTTGTTCTCGGCGTCGAAATGCCGGATGTCATCGGCGCTGAACTCGCCCTTCTCGCCCTTGCGCGTGGCCACGCGCTCGTAGCCGAGCGCATCGAGCGCGTCGCCGGCCACCAGCTCGAACAGGCGGATATCGGACTCACCCGCCTCGCGCAGGAACTTGCGGGTGTTGTCCGCCATCACCGGGTTGACGACATTGCCCCACAGGTCGCTGGATTTGGCGGCCTTCCTGGCCTCGTCGGTTGCGTGGAAATTGAGCATCGACGGCGTGTACCGATAACCAAGAAACTTGCACAGCCTCTGCATGGTGCTCTCCGGCTGCGCGGTGATGTCTTCATAGCGCACACTGAAGAAACGCCTTGGGCCGGCACGCTCGCGCATGCCGAGCGCGATCTGCTGGGTGGCGCCCCACTCCTTGGCAATGTGGTAGAAATTCTTTTCACCCACCACCGCCTTGCGGAAGCTCACGGCCACGTCGCGCCCGTCGCGGTACAGATAGATGTACTTCGCGCCGTCGCGGAAGTAGTGCTCGATGTCGTTGAGGTAATGAATGTTCGCCAGGCTCTTGCAGCACCAGGTCTGGGCGCCGCGACCCTCGGCCATGATGTCGTACACCGCGCCGAACACCGCCGCCAGCGAGCGCTCGCTGCAGCGGAACGCCACATCCTGACGATCGAGCAGCACACCCTCCCAGGGAACCGGATTGAGCTCGACCAACTGGCAGACATCGTCCACCAGGCGCATGAAGCCGGCATTCTGCTTCAGGTCGCCGTAGCCGGACAGCATGGGCATGAGGCGCTGCAGGATGTGCGGCGGGTGCGGGGCCGCCACTTCCGGCAGCTGATTGAGCATCAGCCGCAGCAGGTTGGAGCCGGAACGCTGGGTACCAATCATGAATATGGGCATCGGATTCTCCTGGGCTTCGGGATGACTACTGGATTCGGATACCGCCGCGCGTCGGCGCGCCGGCCGTGCGATGATCGCCGCGCGCGCCGCGCAACACGCCGCCGTTGGCGAGGTAGTCGCGCATCTGGTGCGCGCACTCGTCCACCGTAGACACGGTGGTGTCGAGACGCACGTCTGGACTCTCCGGCGGCTCATACGGTGAGCTGATACCGGTGAACTGCGGTATCTGTCCGGCACGCGCGCGCTTGTACAAGCCTTTCGGATCGCGTTCCTCGCAGGCCGCGAGGCTCGCCTCGACATACACCTCGCGGAAGCTGGCGCCGAGGATCTCGCGCACCATCTGGCGCTCGGCACGGAATGGCGAAATGAATGAGGCAATCACGATCAGTCCGGCCTCGACCATCACCTTCACCACCTCGGCGGCGCGGCGCAGATTCTCGCGCCGGTCCGCTTCGCTGAAACCGAGATCGTGATTGAGGCCATGACGCAGGGTGTCACCATCCAGCACGAACACGCGGTGGCCGCCGAGCAGCAGGTCGCGTTCCAGGCGATGTGCGATCGTGGACTTGCCGGAGCCCGAGAGCCCGGTCATCCACAGTGCGCAGGCCTTGTGTCCCGCGAGCGACTGGCGCAACTCGCTGCTCACCTCCGCGGCATGCGGATAGATATGCCGGCCGGTGCTCTTGACGGTTGCGCCATCCAGGCGCTCGGCCATGCCACGCGCCAGCGCTCGTGCGATGTCCGGGCGCGCCACGAACGGCGCCAGGCCCTCGCCCTGAAGCAGTTGCTCGGCGATCTCCTCATCCGTCACCTCGAGATGCTGCTGCGCGCCGTGCGGACAGGACTTGTGCGTGGCGATTCCCCCGCACGGCTCACAGTGGAAAGCGGCCGGCATATACACCGGTCGGATCACCAGTCCATGGCGAGCGGCCTCGGCGAACAGTTCGCGTGTCGCGCCACCGTCGTCCCGCAGAAGAAACCGACTGGCACCATAGTTCTGGCTCAGAATCGCGTGCATGAGCGCGGCGCGCGGTCGTGGCGCAAAAAATTCGGACGCCATCGGGTTCTCGGATATCCGATCCACGGGAAAGTAGTTCTCGATCAACAGACGGCTGGCCGTCTGCAGGGTCTCCAGGGGAATTGCCGATGTTGCTGCCTCCTTGTTCGCCGGCGTGTGCAGCAGCAAGGCATCCGAGGATTCGAGTGCACACTTGAGCAGGTACTCGTGGGTGCGCCGCCACGGGTGCTTGATGTGCGGAACCGCCACCTGTCGCCAGCCGCGTTGCATGATCTGGCCGCGCAGCTCGAGCGGCCAGAGATGTCGGTGCTGCATAAAGCCGGCGCCGCGCACGGCGAGCAGCGACACGGCCCCACCGACCAGGTATTCCGCCTGGCGCTCGCGGCGCGCAACCGTGGGCGCATCGTTGGAGGAGGCGCCGAGCGCGCGTGCTTCCGCCTCCGCGTCCCACGGGAACATCTCCTCCACCAGCATCACGCCGACCGGATGGGCGCCATGGAAAAGCGCTGCCTCCTGACCGGAACGTATCGAGAGCGCCGCCGCGCGCGTCACGGCGAGCGTCACCGGCAGGCCCCACGGCCGGCCGTCCGGCAAGCGCGCGTTCGCCAGCACGCCCTCGTACGCCGCGCGCGTCATGAAGCCGGTGAGCGGACTGAGTGCCCCGGAGGCAATCATCTCCAGGTCGAGCAACTCGGTGGCTGAAATCTGCAGTGCCGGCAGACTTGGCAAACGCTCCAGCACGGCGGGTCGATCGTGCGCCGCTACAAACGACTGCACCAGTTCGCCGCCATACGGCGCCATCAGGCCGTCATCATCCGTGCGGATGAGTTTGGCGTAAGTGAAAGTTTGCATGCCGTGCCTGTCCATTGTGCTCCTGCGGGTCAGCGTCGCATCAGAACAGCAGCAGCCCGGTAAGCCCGGCTGCCGGAATCACCCAAACCACCGGCACGCGCAGGCGCATGAGCGCTACGAGTGCGACAACAAAGATCAGTAATGACGCCCAGTGATGCGGTGCCGTCGCGCCGACCGTGAACGCCGCAGCCACGATCATGCCGACCACCGCCGGGCGGATACCGCGCAGCGCCGCAGTAATGGCGACAGATTTCTTGATGCGCTCGAGTGCATGGGCGCCTGCCAGCATCAACAGGATCGGCGGCAGAAAGATGCCGGTGGTAGCCGCCAGCGCCCCAGCGAAACCGGCGACCTTGTAGCCGATGAAAGTGGCGCTGATCAGAATCGGTCCGGGTGTGACCTGACCCAGGGCAATGCCGTCCACGAACTCCTGGAGCGTGAGCCAGTGATGACTCTCCACCACGATTTCCTGGATGACCGGGATGAACACATAACCGCCCCCGAACAGGAACACACTCACACCCGCGAACGTGGTAAACAGCTTCGCGGTCAGCGCGACATCCAGGCTCAGGAACGGCGCGACGAGACTCGCGGCCGGCAACAGCGGTACGCTCAGCAACGAGCTACGACACACCAGCTTCGGCGCATACGCGGCTTTGCCTTCCACCCGCACACCCTCCTCCGGAGTATGTGGGCGAAACAGCAGCCAGCCCGCAACGCCGCTGCCCACGATGATCGCGAGCGTCACCCAGAATCCGCCGATACCGATCAGCAGCAGCGCGGCGGCGATCAGAATCAGCATGGCGCGCGCGCCCTTCGCCGCTTTGCGGCTCATGTTCCAGGCGGCCAGCGCAATGATGGCTGCAACGGCCGGGATGAAACCCTGAAATACCCGACTCACGGCCGGCACGCTCCCCCACGTGAAATACGCAACACTGAGCGCGAGCACCAGCACAAACGCGGGCAGGATCACGCCGGCCGCGGACACCAGTGCACCGAGACCGCCACGCAGGCGATATCCGGCATAGGCCACGACGTTCACCGCCACCGGTCCGGGCAGGATGGTGGCGAGCGAGATGCCATCCAGCATGTCTTCCGGCTGCAGCCAGCGCCTGCGTTCGACCACCTCGTTCTGCACCACGGCGATGAGCGCCATGAAGCCGCCGAACGCGGTGCTGCCAATCTTGAGAAAGGTGGCGAACAGCGACCACAACGAGATGCGTTCAGACATGCATGATGTCTCCCGGACAGCATGACGATGTGCCGTAACCGGTCGAATCGACCGGACCAACGGTTGAAGGAATATATGCCGGGACTGACGACAATGCGTCGCTCCCGAACGGCGACATGAACATCACTTGTTCCTCCATACAATACCGGCGCACGAGGCTCGATCCCCGGCGTCACTTCCCCGCGCCCGTCCGGCTTTTTTGTACGGAATATTTTTCTGCCCGAGTGTGACAAGACTTAGCTGCCGTCCGGTGGGGCGTCAAGGCAAACGGAAGTAATTCTTCGCTGCATACCGCTCGTTACGTTGCACGCATCCGCCTGTCGGACGAGGCATGCTGAGCCAGCAGGATGTCTGGAATTCAAGCGATCCTCGGCTACAGTCACATGGCCGTGCAGGGAGCAAATTGCGTCAAGGTTTTGACTTGCGACGGGTGTGCGGATAGGGACGCGGTAACGAACGGATGTGGGCGGTGTTGAAGCGGGGCAGGCATCATCATTACGAGGAGATCTTCATGATTGGTTACAGCAGAAGCACATTCGGGAAATCATCGCGTTTCACCCTGGCCCTGGTTCTGACATCGGCCTGCGTCGGCGCAGCGGCCGAATCCGGCGGACCGGTGGTCAACGCGGGCACCAAGGTCGCATTCCGCACGCCGCAGAATACGGCCCCGGTGATGCGTCTGACCGAGAACAACGAACTGATCCTGAGTGCCGCACCGCGCGAGGACGATGCCGAGGCCGAGGCCATCTACGGTCCGGTGGCTGGATACCTCTCGACCGTGCTCGGCAAGAAGGTCCTCTTCAAGCACGCCGGCAACTGGGGCGTGTACCAGGGCCTGATGCAGAAGGGCGCCTATGACATCGTGTTCGACGGGCCGCACTTCAATTCCTGGCGCGTGGACCGGGTACAGCACAACGTGCTGGCGAAGGTTCCCGGCGACCACGTGTTCGTGGTCCTGGTCAAGAAAGACAACGACAAGATCCGTGAACTCAAGCAGCTCGCCGGCCGTACCATCTGCGGACACGCCCCGCCCAACCTCGGCACACTCACTGCGCTCAACGAATTCAACAACCCAGCGCGCCAGCCGATCATCGTCAACACCGACGGCTGGAAAGAAATCTATCAGGGCCTGCTTGCAAACAAGTGCGTGGCCGCAGTCGTGCCGGTCAAGGCCCTCGAGAAGTTCGAGAAGGACACCGGCCGCCAGACGAAAATCGTGTTCCGCGGCGCGGCCCTGCCAGACAACGCCTTCTCCGCCGGCCCGCGCCTGAGCGCACAGGATCAGGAAAAGATTGCACGCGCCCTGCTCTCGCCCGAGGGCGAGAAGGCAACCCTCAAACTGCGCGACAAATACGCCGCTGGCAAGCCGTTCGCCGCCACCAGCAACAAGGAGTTCGCGGGCCTCGGCACCTACCTCAAGAACGAGTGGGGCTATTGATCGCCGTCCTGCGGCAACCCGCGCTGCCGGGAGGCAGCGCGGGGACTCACCGGAGGCCACAACCCATTTTCAAGCCAAATAACACGGAGGCCGTATCCATGTTCACCCGATTCTTCCCGACCCTGACCCTGACTGCTCTCGTTCTCGGCACGTTGTCCACGGCCGCCACGGCCGCCGACCCGTCCGGCCAGCAGAAAGTGGGGTACTCGCCGGCGAACGCCGCGCTCGCCGGCCCGGCGCTGCTCGAGAGATCCCCGGCCACGGCTTCGGCCGCACCCGGCACGTACGTGTTCAGCGCGCCGCCGCGCGAGTCGGCCCAGGCCGCCGCCGAAATCTACGGCCCGATCGCTGAATACCTGTCGGCCGTCATCGGCAAGAAGGTTGTGTACCGGCAGCCGGCCAACTGGATTGCCTACCAGACGGAAATGCGCAAGGGGGAATACGACCTGGTGTTCGACGGCCCGCACTTCAATGCCTGGCGCGCCGCCAACCTGCAGCACCACATTCTGGTGAAGGCCCCGGGTGAGCACAGCTTCGTCGTGGTGGTGAAGAAAGACAACGACAAGGTGCGCGAACTCAAACAGCTCACCGGGCGCGGCATCTGCGGCATGAACCCGCCCAACCTCGGCACGCTGACGGTGCTGAACGAGTTCAACAACCCGATGCGCCAACCGCTGATTGTGAGCACGGAAAGCTGGAACACTATTTATAGTGGCATGCAGACCGGGCGTTGCACGGCCGCCATTCTGCCGGCGCACAACCTCGCCAAACTCGACCCGCAGGGTGCGGCAACGCGCGTGGTGTTCAAGGCCAAGGCCTATCCGAACCAGGCGTTCTCGGCCGGCCCGCGCATCGCTGCCGATGACCAGGCAAAGATTGCGCGCGCCCTCGCCACACCCGGCGCGCGCATTGCCACCGCCAAGCTGCGCGAGGCCTACGCCCTGAACGGTGACTTCCAACCCGCCGCCAAGGACGAATACGCGGGCGTCGCGAGCATTCTCAAGGACACCTGGGGATACCGCTAAGTATCGAGACGCGAAAGGAATACACCACACTCCTCCCGCGGACGCCCGCCGTCCGCTTTCCCGCCCCCGCAAGGGGGCGGTTTTGTTTTAGCCCGGGAAAATTGGACAAGTTGTTCGTCCATGTCGGCGGCACGTAGGGCGCAATGAGCAACGCGAATTGCGCCGTATGTCATCCAGCGTTGATCGGCGGGTTACGCGCTTTGCGCTAACCCGCCCTACACATTAACACTGGACGTCGGCCGCTCTCGGCGTCCTCGGCGGCTATTCCCGACGCCGCTCCCGGCCACTGCTCCATGCGTTGCTCTACCTCCCACTTCCATGGAGTCCTGCCTCTCGCGGCACTAGTGTAGTGTTGCGTTCTGTTTGGTACTTATAACTTCCCGGTAACTTCCCGGA
>CAYHES010000086.1:0-10571 GCA_964355495.1 uncultured Acidiferrobacterales bacterium | reverse complement strand
TTTTCTTGATTGTTCGCCATGGTCTGAGCCCTCGTTGTTGTCGGACGGCGCCGCGACTGCGGCGTATTGTCGCTCCCGCGCAGATTAGAAAGCAGTGTCGCCGAAAAACATTTGATCCAGATCAAGTGTTCGCAACACAGCGTAGCACGTATGATTGCGTTTCGGGATCGGGCGCGTGCACCGCCTGCAACCGGCACCCGCGCATAACAGGAAACAACCATGCTGACGCGTAAGACATTGATCTCCGTAACACTTGTCGCCGCCCTCGGCATAATTCTCGTGCTCGGAGTCCTGGCCGGGCGGACCTTCCGCGACCCGGCGCGCGCCATCTCGATCGCGGGCATGACGGTTCTGGAGCCGGCCTCGCCGCTGCCCGAGTTCCGCTTACACGACCAGAACAATCAGGTATTCGACCGGGCGCGTTTGCACGGCAAGTGGAGCTATGTGTTTTTTGGCTACACCCACTGCCCGGATATCTGCCCGACCACGCTCGTGGTCCTGCGCGACGTGCAGAAAATCGCCGGCGGCAAGGAACAGGGCATTCAATATATTTTTGTCTCGGTCGATCCGGATCGCGACAAGGCCGCCACGCTCAAGCGCTATCTGCCGTATTTCCACCCGGAGTTCATTGGCGCGACCGGCGGGCAGGGCGAGTTGATGCGCCTGACCCGGGCGCTCGGCGCGTATTACGAAAGCGGCGAGGCGCAGAACGGAAATTACGAAGTACATCACAGCGCGGCCATTTTTCTGATCGACCCCGAGGCACGCCTGCGCGCGCTGTTCGCCGGCCCGCACGATGCCGCGCGCCTGGCACAAGGTCTGCAACAACTGAAGGGGGGCTGATGATTCGGTACAAACGTTTCGCTGTGGGTGTCATGCTGCTGGGCTGCCAGTTTGCGGTCGCCGACAACACTATCGTGGTGCGCGATGCCTGGATGCGCGAGGCACCGCCGGGCGCGCAAGTTCTCGCCGCCTACCTCACCCTCGAGAACCCGGGATCGAAAGCAGACAAACTCGTCGCCGTCCGCGGCCCGGACTTCGACAAGATCGAGATTCACGCCACCGAGATCCGTGCCGGCGTCGCGCGCATGATCGCGCTCGACGTGCTGCCGATCCCGCCGCACGCGGTCGTGGCACTCGCACCCGGCGGCTATCACCTCATGCTGCACCATCCGCGGCGCGCGCTCGTTGCCGGTATGAGTATCAAGCTGGAACTGCGCTTCGACTCGGGTGCACGCCTGACCGTGGTCGCGCCGGTGCGCCGCGCGGAATCAGGAGCGGCACATCATCACTAGTGGACTGTAAAACTTGAATGACCAGCAAGGCGATGGCACCGGTAGGGTGGGCACCGCCCACCAGCTGTGCCAGTCGAAGCCGCGTATGGTGGGCGATGCCCACCCTACAAACTGCGGCTAAACGCCGTTTTTTAGGATGAATGGCGGGGCAGGGCCCCACCGGCTACGGGCTACGCGTAGGAGCGGCCTCCTGGCCGCGATTAATTTCATTCGCGACCGGAGGTCGCTCCTACAAGAATCAAATCCGCTCGATCCGCACCGCCGTGACCTTGTACTCCGGCGTCTTCACGAAGCGGTCGCGCTGCGGACTGGTGAGGTTGTTGAGGCACACCGCCGGATCGTGAAACGTCGCGAACACCTCGCCGGTTTTCACGCTCGCGCTCACGCGCACCGGCAGCACCGTTTCGCCATGGCGGCTGCGCACGCGCACGCGCTCGCGGTCGGCGAGGCCGAGCCGCTGCGCGTCGGCGGCGCAGATATCCAGTGTGTCGGTCGGGCGAAGAATGCGGTTCGGCGTGCGCTGCGTCATGGTGCCGGCGTTGAACGCATACAGGGTTCGCCCGGTCATCAACCGGAACGGATAGTCGGGCGATACCACTTCGGGCGTCGCGTGGTAGTCGATGCGCCGCAGGGCCGCGCGCGGTCCGAGCGGAAACGTGTCGCGATGCAGGATGGTCGTACCCGGATGTTGCTCGTCCGGACACGGCCATTGCAGCCCGCCGCGCTCCAGCCGCGCGTAGCTCATGCCGGCGGCCTGCGGCCACACCGCGCGAATCTCGTTCCAGATCGCCTCGGCAGAGTCGAATTCGAAGCGCGCGCCGTGGCCGAGCGCGGCGGCGAGGTCGCGAATCATCTCCCAGTCGGAACGCGCCTCGCCCGGCGGGGCCAGCGCCCGGCGGACACGCTGCACGCGCCGCTCGGCATTCATGAACGTCCCGTCCTTTTCGAAACTCGATGCCGCCGGCAGAAACACGTGCGCGTATTCACGCGCCGTTTCGTTCAGGAACAGATCGGAAACCACCAGCAATTCGAGACTGGCCAGCGCCCGGCGCGTCGCCGCCGCGTTGGCATTGGTCAGCAGGAGGTCGTAGCCGATGGCCCACAGCATCTTGAGTTCGCCCGCCTCCGCCGCATCCATCATTTGCAGCAAGTTCAGTCCCGGCTCGTGCGGCAGCGGCACGCCCCAGATGCGTTCAAACGACTCGCGGCCCTGCTCGATGGGGATCGAGCCGGTCAGTATCCCGGGATCGGCACCCATGTGCGCCGCGCCCTGGACGTTGTTCTGGCCGCGCAGTGGATTCACGCCACAGCCCGGTTTGCCGAGATTACCGGTCAGCAAGGCGAGGTTGACCAGCGCCATTACACCCTCGGTGCCCTGCACGTGCTCGGTCACGCCCAGCCCGTGCATCATCAGCGACGGGGTGTGGGTCGCATACAGGCGCGCCGCCTCGCGAATCACCTCCGGCGGCACGCCGCACAGCGGGCTCGCGAATTCCGGCGTCCAGGCGGCGATGAAGTCGCGGAACGCATCGAACTCCGCGACCCGCGCGCGCACGAACGCCTCGTCGATCCATTGTTCCCGGACGATCACGCTTGCCATCGCGTTCAACAGCGGGATGTTTCCGCCCGGCTGCGGCGCGACATGCAGCGTGGCCATGTCGGCCAGCTCGGTGCGGCGCGGATCGATCACAATCAGGCGCGCGCCGTTGCGCGCGGCGCGCTTGACGCGCGCGCCGATCACCGGGTGATTCTCGGTCGGGTTCGCGCCGCACACCAGGATGGTGCGCGCCAGCTCGATGTCGTCGTACGAATTGGTCGCGGCGCCCGCCCCCAGCATCAGCTTCATGGCCGCCGCGGTCGGCGTGTGGCAGACGCGCGCGCAGCAATCCACGTTGTGATTGCCGAGCACGACGCGCGCGAATTTTTGCGCGAGATAGTTCTCCTCGTTGGTGCAGCGTGACGATCCCAGCACCGCGAGACTGCGCACACCATGGTGCGCGCGCATCGCGGTGATCCGGTCGCGCAGAAAGCACAGCGCTTCATCCCAAGTCACGGTGCGCCACGCGCCATGCTCGCGCAGCATCGGTTGCGTGACCCGATCCGCGCTCGCACCGAAATCGACGGCGTACCTTCCCTTCGCGCACAGGTGCCCGTGGCTGGCAGGCGCATCCAGCAGCGGGCGCGCGACGATCGCGCGCGCACCGGTCGTGCCCAGCTCCAGTTCGCAGCCGGTGCCGCAGTACGGACACACGGTGCGCGTCCAGCGCTGCGGCGCGCCGTGCTCCAGCACCGGACGATCCTGCAACGCGGCGGTCGGACAGGTGTCCACGCACGCGCCGCACGCCACGCACGCACTGGCGCTCAGCGACGGCGCCATGCCCGGCACGATGTGACTCGAATCGCCATGACCCACGGCGTGCCACACGTTCTGACCTTGCAGTTCTGCACAGATCCGCACACAGCGATAACACATGACACAGCGCTGCATGTCGACGTGCAGATAGGTATGCGAGGCATCGACCCGCGCGGCATCCGCCTGGCCGCGTGCCTCGACGCCGTAGCGCTGCAACAGTTGGTGGAACGGCCGCTCCGGGAATTCGCGCGGAACATCGTGCGGATAGTGTTGCGCCAGCCAACTCAACAGGGTGCGCCGCTCGTCTTCCAGGTCCGGCGTGCCGGTGCGAATCACCATGCCGTCGGCGAGCGGCGTGTTGCAGGCCGTGACCGGCTTGCTGTGTCCCGCGATGTGCACCAGGCACAGCCGGCAGGTCGCCGCGGGTTTCATGCGTTCGTCATGGCACAGGGTCGCAACGTCTTCGCCGCATTGCCGCAGTGCTTGCAGCACGGTCAGTCCCGCTGCGAACTGCTGCGCCTTGCCATTGATCGTAACGGTCAGCATGGGGCGGTTCATCGCGGTTGCGGCCTGCGCTCCGTGAAAGCACGGAAAGAATATACCGCCCTTTTCTTCGGAAACCACCATCATTGCCCGGATTCGGTGACGCCTGATCGCGTACGCTGCGTTGCCTGTCCCGCCCTACGCGGCGGCAAACCTCGCGCATGCGCTGTCACCGCATGCTGCACCATCCGCAGCCGGTGCAAGCACCAAGCTGGAACCGCGCTTTGACTCGGGTGCACGGCAAGACCATGGTCGCGCAGCAACGACTTCTGCCGACATCAGGAGTCCGGGGCATTTGCGCGGGGTGTGATTGCAGGAGGCCATGAACACATCAAGTTGTCTGATTACGTGCACATATTTCTCGTACTGACTTGCCCACTACCTGGTCTTTATAATATGCGCCCCATGCAGCTTGTCAGGGAAGTGATCAGCTGAAACTGCCATGAATGCCAATTTTCCCTGCAACAAAGTCCTTGATGCATGAATAATGCCAGTTGGTACGGGTTGATGTTGGATACCGGATGAGATTGCAGCACGCTGCCTCGGGGGGGATTCTTGCAGAGTTGAAGAATATGTGTCGTTGTCCTCGATAGTTCTGCGTGAGATGACAAAAAAGCGGCAGATAGTCCTTTCCGCCAAAGAAGACAACGTCGTCAGTCACATCTTGAGAGAGCATACACAGGTCATCATATTGCTCCCGTCTGCTTCTGCGCTTGTAATCATCGGCGCTGTAGGAGAACGTGATGTCATAGGCCGGCGTCAAGAATGACGCACTAATGAGCCCCCAGCCGGCCGACAGAATGAACACGTTATACACCCCATATGCGTCGACCAAGACTTGGTAGCTTCTGTCCTTATAAAGTCGATACGCCGCACTAAGTGCAAGCGGGTTGTCAGTCCGCTCGTTGTAATCCACAAGAAGCTTGCGCCATGTCTTGCCATCCATGGCAACATCATCCGGCCGGGCAAGAATCAATTCCCCACCGGGTGGTGCTTTTTCCGGGTGCGCCACGAACAGTACCCGTTTTCCGGAGGTGGTGGTCATGTAGCCTGCCTCCGGCGCCTTGGTCGCGGCACACTGAATCACGATTTTCATGGCGTGCTCGCCGTCTCTGAAACCAGTCTTTCCATCTCCTCCAGAAAGGTGGGGTCGTAATCCTCCTCGACGTGGTTCTGGTTCCAGAGCCCCGAACTCCGGACCTTTTCCCGATTGCAGCGATGACCGAGCCAGCATGTAGACGGGGTATCGAGTGCCGACTTGCCATAATTGCTGAGAAGCGCGATTGCATTGCGCTCGATGTAGCCGCGTCGGTTGTCCGGGCCTGGCGCATCCGTCACCGCAAGCCACAGGAACGGCATTGACCCGATTGTCTTGCTGACCAGCCTCTCCAAAGGCTGCTCCTTTTCTCTGACATCTTTCGGGGCGTGACTGCCTTGGCCCCAAGTCGGAATGGTGTATTCGTTTCCATCCATGAGTGCCGTTCCAAGCAGCAACCGAAAGATCGAACCGCGGTGATTGCCGGAACCACTCTTCGCCTGCCCTCTGTGCTGGGACAGCCGGTTCCAAAGCGTGGTTTGTGAGCCGGCACTAAGTGCATGCGTGCCAACCCGGACGATGCGTGGTCCGATCGCCGTATCGGTTCTGACTTCGCCCGCTTCCTGAAAGAAGTAGATGCCGCGTTTCGGCCATTCCATCCGGCCCGTGCATTCCGACAGCAATCTCGGACCCACGCACTTTCTGGCGAGCTCATCCAGTATTGAATAGAAGCGCCTAAGATCGTCGAGTCGTCGCATTTAGCAGACTGGCATTAACAATGGATATCGCCTAAATTCGGACAAATGAGAATTCCCCATGGTTTTAGCAAGACAAATTCACGCGTGGCTTTCAAGCTAATGGGGAAAGCTCAGAACAATCAGTGCCCAACGCAGGCTCGAATCAGGACGAGCACCATCATGACAATGAATAATCCTACCGCCGCGCCATACGCTATGTGTCGCATAGACTTCTCCAACGTTCTTGGTCGAATTCTGACGGTCAGCTGACGGCCACTTCCGGTCACTCACTTTTCTCAGGAGCGGACGTTCGCGGGATTCGGATTACGGATGCCCATTCAACGTCCTGGTTATGTTGCTCTGATAGCATTGCGAAATAGCTCAATTGCTTTCTCGCTTGTTTCTACAATTTGTTGCTCGCCATCGTGAGCCATAACTTTGTACAAAATAGGACTTTCCTCATCGTGTTGGAATACCGCCAAGTACGAAGACCGCTTCCAAGATGGGTGACGATACGAGAAGTAGAACTCGGCCAATTCGTCGCCGTTTAACATTGGCCCTCCAGGTTTGATACCGTTTCCGACTTTGTTGTTGCCCCAGTTGGCCCAGTTTTGGGACTGAGCAATTTCTTTGGCGATTTCTTCTATTTTGTCTTTAATCGGTTTTACGAAGCGCTTCGCATAGGACTTGGAGTCAACTTGCTTCAGCGCTTCTTTTGCTGCTTGTAGTACATCGAGATGACCTAGGCGCTCGGCATTGGAGTAGAGATTTTCCAGTTCTTTCCGGCTGTATATCCCGGCCTTGATGTTGACAAGAATCTTCTCGTTCATCGCACGTTTATTGAGCAACGACCAAGCTCAGCCGCGTCTCTGGCGACGCGAAGCGACGACAGAGACGTCGGCTGGAGTGCCTTGTTGGGCAATCGCTAAAACTGCTTGTGCGTGCAATTTCAGGCCGAGGGCTTCAATAACCTTGAGGATGGTATCGAAGCCAGGGCTTCGATCTCCGGAGAGTGCCTTATACAGACTTTCGCGGGACAGGCCGGCATCGCGCGCCACTTGCGACATACCCTTGGCGCGCGCGATGTCGCCCAGCGCTTTGGCGATGAAAGCGGCATCTCCATTGGCCTCCTCAAGGCTGGCCTCCAGATAAGCCGCCATTTCTTCCGGTGTGCGGAGGTGTTCGGCAACATCGTAACGAGTGGTACGGGTCTTAGTCATGATGAGTTCCTATAGATTTCGAGCCAGGCGCAAGGCGGTTTTGATGTCACTGGCCTGACTTCGTTTATCACCACCAGCCAGCAGAATGACCACCTCGCGCCCATGCTTCTTGTAATACACCCGGTAACCGGGGCCGTAATCGATCCGCATTTCCGAGACGCCTACACCCACGGGCTTAACGTCCCCTGGGTTTCCGGCTGCCAAGCGTTCAGTCCGTGCCAGAATGCGAGCCCGCGCGTGGATGTCACGCAGACCATCGAGCCACTGGACGTAGACATCTGTCTTGCGGACTTCAAGCATGAGCCAAGTGTATCCGTACGGCTACATGCTGTCAATGTGAAGTACTGTGACTTTTTAGGAGGCCAACGTTCCGGTTCACGGGTGGCGGCGCTCCCGCCGTGTCCACGAGCGCCGGCCCTATCTCCATCGGGATAGATGAGCCTACCTCTCCCGGTCAGGTGCGGAACGCCGCGGCGCGCACTAGATTTGATTGCAGGACACGCCGTTCGGACTCCGAGTTCAACTATATTCTTTCCGGGAGCAGGCCAATGACCACAGAACTCGATGGCGTGAGGGAATTGATCGAAACCGACGACGAGGGCTATCTCATCGACCCGGGAAGCTGGAACGAAAACATCGCCAGGCTATTTGCCGAGCGCGAAGGGCTGGTCCTCGGCGCGGAGCATTGGAAGATTATTCACTACATGCGCGGCCACTACGATGAGCATCAAACGCCCCCGGACGCGCGTCATGTTACGAAATTCATCGCCGAAGACATGGGCTACGGCCGAAAGGCCGGTAACCGCCTGTTCGAGTTGTTCCCGTACGGTTACGTCAAGCAGGCCTGCAAGATCGCCGGCATGAAACGGCCCCGCGCCTGGAGCACCGGCTGAAGCGCGGAACCGGCCGCGCCGCCGTTCAGTGCGCGGGCTGCGTGTGCCGATAGCCCGGGAAGCTGTGCGCGGCGTAGTGCGCATGGCAACTGCCGCAGCCTTCCAGCATTTTGGCGAAATAAAACACCGCCAGTTCGTGATCCTGCTTATGCGCCGCCTGCGCCAGGCCTTCGGCGTGCCGGTGGAAGCGCTGATCCATGGCGGCGAAGTCCGCCGGCAGGCTGCGCTCCAGTTGTTCCAGCTCGGCGCGCGACAGCTTCTGCTTCATGATGTAGCTGTCGCGGATGCGCGTGGCGCGCTGCGCGGTTTTTTCCCACTCGCCGCCCGCCAGCGACACCGACAGCTCGGCGACACCCGTCTTGAGCCCGGCCATCTCCGCCAGCAGCGCGGCGCGCAGCTTCGGCGCGAGCTTGAGCACCGGCGCCGCTCCCGCGGCCGGCACCGCATGCCGCTCCCCGGTCATGCCCGCCGGCGGCATCGCCAGCGCGGCGCCAAGCACGGTTGCGATCGTGATCTTCCTGAGCATGGGAACCTCCTGGGTTGGGTAAGTTTATCGCGGCCGTTTCAGGCCGGGCCCGTTGTGCCGCCGAGGACCACCAGCCCGGCGTGATCGATATTATCAATCAGAATGCGCCGCACCCGATCCTGCCAGTGCGCACCGAATTCGCGCAGCTCCGCGGCGCTGGCCGTGCCGGATACGGCCTTGGCCATCAGCTCGCGCATCGCCGGCGCAGGGGGCACGAGTTCCGGGTGATAATCCACCTCCACGGCGTCGCCGTTGTCGAGGCGCTGAAACCGGATTTCGCCCGTGATCGGGGCGTCGAAGAACAGCAGATTGCGCCGCTCGAACCGGCCGGCGATGCCCTTGAATCCGCCGCTTTGCGCGGCGCCGGTGATCAGGCTCACGACATTGGCAATCACGCCGGTCACGCCGCTCGCGATATCCTCGCGGAACCCCACGCGGATCGCGCCGCGCTCCGGCCGCCCGCCCGCGTACAACCGGGCAAGCGCCTTGAGGGTCATGAGCCAGGCCCCGGCGACTGTCGGGCAGGAATGGCCGGCAAGCTTCACGGCGTCGGCGTAACCATACTCGACAATGCCGTCTTCGGCCGCGCCGAGAAAATCCGCGAGCGGATCGCGCAGCACGATCTTCCGCACGTCATCGAAAAATACCGGGTAATGCATGGCTGTCACCTCCTGACCGTTGCGCCCGGACCTGGCGCGGGTTACGAGCGTCGCCCAGCGGCGCTCAAATCGAGCTTCATCGCCGCGATGCCGAACCAGATCATCGCCGCCACCATGGAAACACCGCCGACCAGAACCAGCGCCGGCGGCGCGCCGAACACCAGCTCCGCCAGGATTCCGAGCGGCATCAGCATGCCGGCCAGCGCGAGCCGTGAGATCCAGCGCGCGGAGAACGCGCCGACCGGCAACCGCAGCAGCAGGTAGCCCACGACGATATTGATGAACGCGAACAGATTGCCGTGCACATGCGCCAGACGCGATTCGAAATGCCTGCCCACGGCATAGTCGGCGATCCACGCCTCCTTGCCGGGCGCGAAGTCGCGCCAATAGATCAGAACGAAACCGTAAACCATGAACGCGGTGAGAAACAGGAAACCGGCCGCGAGATTCTTCTTGCCTTGCATGATGCCCTCCTTGTCAGGCTGGTTGATCGGAACCACGGCAACACCGGGCCGCGCCGCGAAACGTGACGTTCGCGGCATCACGCCGCTCGCTGCAACAATCGGCGCCAGGCAACGGCCGCGATTGCCGCCCACGTGAGCGTGCGCAGGCTCATGGCGACCACCGTGCGTGGCTCGTAGGCTCCACCCGAAACCACGTGCGCGCCGAAGGCAGCGAACGTGAGAGCCGTCGCCATAGCGATGGCGACCGCCAACCACACTGCCCAGCGCTGCTGCATCCACAGCCCGGCACCGGCGATGACATAGGCAAAACCCGCCACGAAGTTGAACCACAGCACGAACGGCACATAGCTCCCGGCCGCCGCGACCGCCGCCTTGTCGCCACTCAGGGTCATGCCGCCTTCCTTGATGGTCAGCAGGCCGAACCCGACGGCGACCAGAGAAATCGCCCAGACCCAAAATCCGCGCTGTTGTTTAGCTGTCGTCATGATCCGTTCCTCGTCCCCGGCAGCAGCAACGGCGAGATGCCGGGCTGGCCGCAGAACATTCGGTGACATTTGAACATGTGAACCTCCTGTATTGAGTAAGTTAAATGACCCCCGGCAAAACCGGGGCTTATTTGGTGAGCGCCTCGGCAACCGCTCCCGGCAACTGCTCCATGCGTTGCTCTACCTCCCCACATCCATGTGGGTCGCCGGCGTTGCTCTCGACCGCCAGCTCCCGGCGCGGTCTACCTCGTCCATCCATGGACTCGTACCTCCTCGTCGGCTGTTCCAGACGCCGTTCTCGGCCGCCGCTCCCGGCAACTGCTCCATGCGTTGCTCTACCTCCCCACATCCATGTGGGTC
>CAYHES010000085.1:0-10882 GCA_964355495.1 uncultured Acidiferrobacterales bacterium | reverse complement strand
CCCTTTGGGAGAGGGGAAAGGGTGAGGGAAATCGGTCAGCAGACAGAACCTGTAGGGTGGGGTCCCACCCTACGAACTGCCAGGGAGTCGAACGCCTCAGGTCACCGGCTTGCGCAAGCCGGATGTCCCCTTCCGCAGTTCCTTGACGTTCTGCTGCAACTCGCGGCTGTGGCTGGCCGGCTTCACGTCGCGATAGATTTTCGCGACCCGCCCGTCCGGATCGATGACGAAGGTGTGGCGTTTGGCGATGCGCACCGGGCCGATGGACCAGAGCGCTCCGTAGGCGCGCGCCACATCGCCCTCGGTGTCGGCCAGTAGCGGGAACGGCAGACGGTATTTATCCGCAAAACGCGCATGGCTTTTGGTATCGTCCAGGCTGATACCCAGGATCTGCACATTGAGCGCGCGCAGCGCCGGCAGGTCATCGCGGAAATTGCAGGCCTCGGTGGTGCACCCGGGTGTGTCGTCTTTCGGGTAGAAGTACAGCACCACCCAGCGTCCGCGGTATTCGGCGAGTGTGTGGGTTTTGGATTCCTGATCCGGGAGCGTGAACTTCGGTGCCGCGCTGCCAATGGCCAGTTCAGCCGCCTGCACGTTGTGCAGGCCGAGTAATGCCAGAAGTCCGGCGCCGCCGCGCTTGAGCAGTACCATGGGTGTTACTCCTTGCCGCCCAGCACGGCGTGTTTGAGGTTGGCGTCGACCGGTTTCGCGCCGACCCAGGCCGTGAGCAGGGCGTTCTGGAAATCCACGCCGCCGATGTTGCCGCGCAGCTTGTCGTTCAGCCATATCTCGGTGTCGCCGCGTGGCCGCATGTCGATGCGCAGCACGTCGTTGTGCCGGACACTGCCCACCAGAGCGTTCAGTTGATCGATGCGCGCGCGCAGTGCCTGCATCTCGGTTGCCGTGTGGTTGGGGGCGATGCCGTCATTCCAGGCAGTGGCGAACTGGTCCTGCCCCACGTCGCGCAGGAAGTGCATGCGCATGACGCGCGGCGCGCCGGCGTCCAGAACCGCCTTGGCCTGGCTGGCCGGTTGCGCCAGGTAGAGCGCACCGATGTACACCTTGATGAAGAACTTCTTGCGGTAGCCGGCGCCATTCAGCAGCAGCGGTGCGTTCTCGCCCGCCATGACGAGTTTGTCGGGAATGTTCACGCCATCCAGGTCGCGCGCCAGCGCGGGCGCGGTAACGAGCAGCAGCAGGGCAGAAAACGCAGCGATCGGCCTCATTCATGCTCCCTTGTATGATTGGCCGGACCATCATAGCCCGAAACCGCCGACGGTGTGAACGTGCGGCCATTGCCAGCCGCCGAGTCATGCTGCAATGATAGGGGAGCGGGACGCGAATGCGCCGGTGTATATAAGGAGACCTCGAGTAATAACCGTTCTTTCCTGCTTGCCTGGGAATGTCGGGACATCGGTTAAACAGAGGTATCCATAAGGAACTTCATGGCCTCGCCCACAAACGCGGCGTATATCGCAGAATGAATCATTCGCCCCTGCAGAAATTCCAGTTCCCCTGGCGCCGCGGCAACCGCTTCGAGCTGTTGGTGGATGGGCACGCGTATTTTCCGCGCATGCTTGAAGCCATCGAACTGGCACGTCACTACGTCCTTCTCGAAATCTACCTGTTCGAGTCCGGCACGGTCGCCAACCGTTTCATCGAGGCGCTGGTGCGTGCCACCGCGCGCGGCGTGGTGGTCAAAGTGCTTATCGATGATTTCGGCGCGGCGAAGCTCGTGCACCGTGATCGCGAGCGCCTCACCAACGCCAGCGTGGATCTGCTGTTCTACAACCCGGTGCACCTGCGCAAGTGGTTTGGCAACATGCTGCGCGACCACCGCAAGCTGCTGATCGTGGACGGCGAGGTGGCCTTCGTGAGCGGCACCGGCATCACCGATGAATTCGACGATCCGAAAAAACCGGCGCGCAGCTGGCGCGAAACCGCAGTGCGCATCAGCGGCCCGGTGCTGGCCGATTGGCAGGAGCTGTTCCTGCGCGTCTGGAACCGGCACGCCGCGCAGGATTTGATTCTGCCCACACCCGCGCCGCGCACCGAGCTGGTGGGCATGCGTGGGCGCGTCGCGACCGCCAGCCCCTTGCTCGCGCAGGACATCCGCCGCTCGCTGTTGCGCCGCGTGCGCGATGCCGGTCAGCGCGTGTGGCTCGCTACTGCCTACTTCGTGCCGTCGCGCAAGCTGCTGCGCGCGCTCAAGCGCGCCGCGCAGCAAGGTGTGGACGTGCGCCTGCTCCTGCCCGGCGCGCACACCGATCACCCCGCCATCCGTCACGCCGGGCGGCGCTTCTACAGCTCGCTGCTGCGCCACGGCGTGCGCATCTTCGAATACCAGCCGCGCTTCCTGCACGCCAAGACCCTGCTCTGCGACCAGTGGGTGTCGATCGGCTCCAGCAACTTCGACCGCTGGAATTTGCGCTGGAACCTGGAAGCGAATCAGGAAGTGGACGACCCGGACTTTGCCGGGGGCGTGCGCAGCATGCTGGAGGCGGACTTCATGGAAAGCGTCGAGATCGACAGAGAGCAGTGGCAGCGCCGCCGCTGGATCGCGCGCCTGCGCGAGCACCTGTGGGGCAGGGTGGATATGTGGCTGGAGAATCTTGGACGGCGGCGGGTGAAGTGGAAGTAGTGCAGGCAGGTGCCACGTGTGGAACATGTAATACATCCGGCGGAATACGCTGCGCTATTCCGCCCTACGCGGGCTTGAATTGAGCAATGTTGTATCGCCATTCTGCGAAGAGCACATTCGGCATCCAACACAGCCACGCGATGACTGGATAGGCAACCGCAAACTCGATGCCCGCGACCATCGATGCCGGAAGGAAGAGCCGCAACGTGACCGCGGCAAACGTAAGCGAGAAGTTACGCACCATCCACTTCCGGTGTTCATGGATAGCGCCACGGCGGATGGCGAGGTAGGCGCGCAAGCCCGAGTAGAGCCAGAATACCGCCAGCGCCGCAAAGCCAAGCCGGGCAACCGGACCGCCGAAGGCGAACTGGGACATGTACAGGCCCGAGAGACCGCCGACCAGAACTCCCACCGCCAGATAGATACGACCAAGCCAGTGGTGTACTTCGGCGTGTTTCTCCCTGAGACCTGCAGAAAACTGAAACGGGCCGAGCACCAGCGCAACGATCGAGGCGAAGGCATGGGTATAAATGCCGGTGGAATGCGCCAGAAAATTCGCCTGCATGTCGGGATGCACGAGCGAACCCAGCGGTAAAACGCCATAAACGAAAGCCGCGTATCCGGCTACGCCGAATGTCAGGAAGTAGAGCAGGATTCTACTGGCTGAGGGCATGGCATTAACCTTGGGTCGGGAAAACCTGGATCAGGGAAGAATATTTTCTAAATATTAGAAAGAATTCTTCTCCGACCCTAATGGCACTACTTTTCTCGCTTAAGCTTTGGGCAATGACCACCTTCGTATTTGTAGCCAGTTACGATCTTCTTTTTTATGGTGAAAGAAACCATGCAATTCCTTGGCCCGCCAAAACCTCCACGCAAAGATCGGTACGTAAATATTGTGGTTTCATCATCAATTTTAACCACATCATTTGCTGTTTGCGGGAAACCCCATTTCGCCGTTAGCTCATCCTGGGCTGCACCTAACCAAGGTTCCATGATCTCCACCTTATAGTCGGCCAATGTGGAAAGAGACACACACATTAACAAAACACCAACCAGATGCCGCATCACGTTTCTCTCCTCGTATATGTGGTCCAACGGCCCGGTTCACGCGCCGGCGAAGCCGGTCGCGTGGAACCGGTTGTTAGCTGACGCTTTGCAAGAAAAGGTGACAGATATATTTTCTGCATTTTCTGGCACTAGATTCCGAGAAAATAAATCCGTCACCTTTTTTTGTAGCGAGCTGCTGTATGGGGCACATCCGGTTGCTCAGCCCAAGAAGAAGCGAAAAGGCGATGCATAACGGCCCGCTTCACGGGCGGCGGCGCGTTAGCGACGCCGTCCCGTGGAAGCGGTTGGTGCATTTTGTCACACAAATTTGTTTACCCAGTTTGATACGAGTTGAAATAGGAAGCCAAGCGTCAAAAGCCCAAGACCAACTTTCATTCGCCAATATTTCAGAATTTCCCATTTCTTGTATTCATCTGTGTCTTCTGCCTGTTGTCCCGCGACTACAGGCCATCCTTCTGCGTGAACAACGACGCCAGTAGATAATTTGGTTTTCTGGCCCTTGAACTTGTTTACGACTTCCCACGCCACGAACCAAGCGCCAGCGATATCTAGCAGCAGACCAACAGTGTTGACGATTGCCTGAAGGTTGTTGCAAACGAATTCTGTGACTGCGGTCATTTATGCAACCCGGCATTTAGGCGGGATCAAAAAACTTGATGTGAATAAAAACAGGATGTTAGTATTTTTTATCACATCAAGGCCCGCAGTGAACGCTGACCGCGTCCAAGCCACACCTACCCATGAAATAGAATAGGCCTGGCTGAGTCAAGCAGACGCAGAAGTCCATGGCATGTCTCCTTCAAGTCGGGGTGTGTGGCTCCCCAGCTTGGGCAATGGCCCATCGCCTTACTGATTCAGCGCAGTCCCAATACGCCGGAACTCGTATCCGGAGTAGCGCAGCGTTTCCTTACCCTCGCGCTGCACCACCTGCACGGTCTCGCCCATCAGCCAGCCGGTGCCGGAAACGACGAGCTCGGTGTCGGAGACCGGCTTCACCGCAACGTTTGCGACCAGACCGAGCCAGCCGGGTACGCGATAGCGGAAGTACAGCAGGCCGTCGCTGTGGACGAGGGCGACGTTTCCCAATTTCACGAGGTCGAGCAGCGGGTCGCGTTCCACGGCCTGGTACTCGCCGAGCCGCTTGCGCCAGGCCGCGGACAGGCGCAATGGCTCGATGCGGGTGCCGAGGCGGTGCGCCTGGTTGCGGTAATACGCAATCACGACATGCTGTCCGCCGATCTTTGCCGTCGTCATGCGCGCCTCCTTGAGCATGGAGACCGGTATGGGAAAAAGGCCGAGCAGGCGGTATTCGGCAGCAAACAGACCCTCCGGCTCGCGGCGTAGTTCGAATGTCTTGCCGAGCATCTGCGCGCGGTAGCGGCCGGCAGTGGCCTTGACGGAGATGAGGCCCAAGGCCGTGGCATAGTGGCCGACGATGTCGTCGCGCTTGGGCGGCGCGGAGGTTGCCGTGACGGCTTGTTGTGTTTCCGCTGGTGTCAGCGGCTTGCGGCTCTGCAGCACCAGCTCCATCAGCCGTTCGCTGATCTTCTCCACCGCCTCGGTCGAGCCGGAGCTGTTGGTGAGCACGATCACGCCGAGCTTGTGTTCCGGCACGAGCAGCAGGCGGCCGCGCCCGAACGGGCTCTCATTGCTGAGCCAGGCCACGGCGCGTGCCTGCGGGAAGCGCACGCCGCTCAGGCGCCAGCCCAGGCCCACACGTGTGTCGAGGTCGAGCGCGACACCGGCATTCTGCACACGCAGCATCTCGCTGACGCTGTGCGGCTTTAATACCTGTTTACCTTCCAGTTTGCCATTGGCCAGCAGCATTTGCAGGAAACGCGCCAGTTCCGCAACGCTGCTCACCAGTCCGGCGGCCGGCACATCGCGTACCGCTACCGAGGCCACCGGCTTGTCCGACCAGTAATGCGTGGCCAGCAGTGAGCGGTCGGCGCGCTCGACATCGAATGTCGAGCGTTGCATGCCCAGTGGCGCAAGCAGCCGCTCCTGCATGCAGGCGGCGAAGGGCCGGTTGCAGCTTGTCTCGATCACGCGCCCGAGCACGTCGTAGCCCGGGAACGAAGGCGAGAACACATGGCCCGGCGGGTTGGCGGCATATTCGTTCTTGAGGCGCGCGACGAACGCGGCGAGCGGTTCCGGTTTCGGCGTCCACATGTTCATGAAGTGCATCGCCGGCAGGCCGGAGAGATGTGCGAGCAGGTGGCGCGGGGTGATGGCCGGCGCATGGGTGAAGCGCGTGCGCATCGAGAACTCCGGCAGATACTTCTTTACCGGCTGGTCGAGGTCGATCGTCCCCTGATCGGCGAATTGCAGCAGCGCGGCAGCGGTGAGCAGCGTGGACAGTCCGCCTGTCGAATACAGGGTTTCGGCGCGCGCCGGCCGGCGTCGTGCGCGGTCGGCATAACCGAAGCCCTCGGCCCACACGATTTTCTGGTCCTCGACCAGCGCGATGCTCAGGCCGGGCACGTCCTTGGCTTTCATCTCCTTGCGGATGAGTTCGCTCACGGCGTGCTGGATGGGCGCGAGCTGCACCGCCGTCAGCGCGGCCGGTTCGGCGGCGACGGCAATCGGTGTGGCGCAGACAACCAGGAACAGGGAGCCGATGAGGCGCAGACCGCTGTGGGCATTCATGTCGGGCGGGCAATGCTCATAGTCGAATTTTTTGCTCTGGCCATGCCTGCCTCCCCCTGCTGTGTGACCCGGGCCGCATGCGGTACAATACCACGCTCCATGACAGCCGCGCCCGGCGCGCGGACGTGTCCAGGCCCCCTCAGGATCGACAACGCATGAACAAGTATCTGGTGATTTCCGCTCTCGGAAAAGACCGGCCCGGCATCGTCAACCTGCTCGCGCACGCCATTCTCGAAGCCGGCTGCAACATCCAGGACAGCCGCATGACCGTGCTCGGCGGCGAGTTCGCGCTCATGCTGCTGGTCTCCGGACCGTGGAATGCCGTCGGCAAGCTGGAAAGCCAGACCAAGGCGCTGGAGAAGAAACTCGAGCTCACGCTGGTCGCCAAGATCACCGAGCCGCGCGGCACCAAACAGAGCATGGTGCCGTATGTCGTGGACGTGGTGTCCATGGACCACCCCGGTATCGTGCACGGCATCGCCGAATTCTTTTCGACGCGCGAGATCAACATCGAAGACCTGAACACCTGGACCTACGCCGCCGCGCACACCGGCACGCCGATGTTTTCGATGAACATGACCATCAGCGTACCGGCCAGCGTCAACATCGGCCGCCTGCGCGACGAGTTCACGCGTTTCTGCGACGAGCTGAACCTGGATGCGACGCTGGAGCCGGCGCGGCACTGAAGCGGCGAGCCCAGACATGCGCGGCCCGATGCAGACGCTCGCCGGTGTAGACGCCTAGTCCCGCGCCATGAAAGCCGCTTCCCCTGCCGCCGCGTTGTCGCGCCACCAGATCGCCAGCTGGGGGCTGACGGGTATTGCGTTGCTGGCGGTACTGCAACTGCACCTGCTGCCGGCGCTGCTCGCCGGGTTGCTGGTGTTCCAACTGGTGCATAGCCTGTCCGGGGCGTTGCGCATTCCGTATCTCACCAGCCGTAACGCCAAGCTCCTGTTCGTGGCGCTGCTGGCCGTGATCGTGGTGGCGCTGCTGGTGCTGGCCGGCATCGGCATTGTAATCTTCCTGCGCCGCGGTCCGGACAACCTGGCGCTGCTGTTGACGCAGTTGGCCGCCATCGTCGAAGACCTGCGGCGTCTGCTGCCGGCGGGGATCGTCGAGCACCTGCCGAGCGAGAATCGCGATGTCCGCGCCCTGATCGCCGGCTGGTTCCGCGAACACGCCACCGAGCTGCGCACGCTCGGCACCGACACGCTGCGCACCTTTGTGCACATTCTCATCGGCCTGATCCTGGGCGGGATGATCGCGTTATACGAGGTAACCCCGCACGTGCGGCGATCGCCGTTCCTGTCCGCCCTGCAGGCGCGCGCCGCGCTGCTCGCCGGCGCCTTCCGGCGCATCCTGCTCGCGCAGTTGCCGATCTCGGCGATCAACACCACGCTCACCGCGCTCTATCTCCTGGCCGTGCTGCCGGCGTTCGGCGTGCACTTGCCGTTCGCCAAGACGCTCATCGCCGTCACCTTCTTCGCCGGCCTGCTGCCGGTGGTGGGCAACCTGGTCTCGAACACCGCCATCTTCCTGGTCAGCCTGAGCCTGTCGTTCGGCGTGGCCATGGCGGCGCTCGGTTATCTGGTGGTGATCCATAAACTCGAGTATTTCCTCAACGCCCGTATCGTCGGCGTGCGCATCGACGCGCACGCCTGGGAACTGCTGCTCGCGATGCTGGTCATGGAGTCGGCCTACGGGATCGCCGGCCTGATCGCCGCGCCGGTGTTCTACGCCTACTTGAAGTCGGAACTCGGCGCGCAGGGCCTGCTCGGCAAACCCCCGTCGCCGCCACCGGGCGCACCTAACCGCCGTTCCTGATTCGGTTTTGTCACGGCGTCCGGCACGCGCCGGTCGCGCGCGGCGCGCAGCTCGGCGGGCGTCGGCCGGTGGGGTGGCGGCGATGGTTGTGGATGGCGCATCAGGCGGGCCGCGGACCTGGCGTCGCACACGCCTCAGCCGATAGCGCGTTGCGTTGTTCGGATTCCACGAAGCCGAGCAGTTCGGGAAAGAAGTCGAGGAAGTGTTGTTCGAGCGCGGCGTAGTTGCGCAGCAGTTCCTGCACCCCATCAGTCAGCACCGCCGCGCGCGGGTAGCGCTGGAAGCGCCGGGCGATGCCGTGCAGGGCGGCGTCCACCGATTCAATCCCGGCGTACGAAGCCAGCCAGTCGTCGGCCGCCATGCGCGGCAGGATACGCCGCAGACGCTCCGGATAGCTTGGCATGTGCGGCAAGAGTGTCGCGTACACCAGTTGCGTGAATTCCTCCAGCGGCTGATCGGCATAGCGTTGCCAGTGGCGCGCCAGAAAGTGATCGTAGAACACATCCACCAGGATGGCGGCGAAGCGCCGGCGCGCGGGCGAGATGAGCGCGCAACTGGCGCGCACGGTCGGGTGCGCGTCGGTGTAGCGGTCGATGGCGCGGTGCAGCAGGATGCCGGCGCGCATCGTCGGGGTGTAGCGCTCGCCGAGCGCGCCCTTCACGAAATCACCGAGCAGTCCGCCGATGAGCAGCTCGGGGGATGCGCGCGACAGAAAGGCGTGGGCCAGAAAATTCATATCGCAAGACGAACACAGTAGGGCTTCATTATTGCAGCAGAGGGATCGTCGGTTGGCGATCAAACCAGATGATCACCGCCTGTTGTGGCGACAGTCAAACGGCAGCCGGGTTCAGGGTCGTCCGGTCAGCAGCAGCGCCGTGATGGCAATGACCGCGAGCAGCAGCCAGGACGAGGCCAGCGCTACGCGCAGGTCCTGCCACGATGGCAGGCTGGCAGTCATCAGGCAGGCGACTGCATAGGCCCAGACTGCCTCGGTGGCATCTACTTCCGACGCTGCGTGCAGACGCCAGATGAGCAACGCCAGCGCGCAAGGCAGTAGCAGTATGGGCGCGAGTCCGATGAACAGCCCGTTGTACCAGCGCACGTTGCGGCAGCTCACCGAGCCCAGCACGTAGCCGTTCGCCGCGCGTCTCGGCCACACACGAAAACCGCACGGCTGGCCGTAACTGAGAAAACCCAGCAGCAGGTGCATGAGTTCGTGCGCGAGCGTGACCGGGAAGGTCGTGACAAAATAAATGACGCCCAGCCGGCGGGTAACAAGCAGGAGGGTCAGGATCACGACCACTGCCAGTGCGTACAGTTGCCCATTCGTGCTCGTCAGGGCGGCGAAGTAAGGCGCCGTATGCATGCCGGCTACCAGCGCACTGTCAGGCCGGCAAGCAGGGTGCGGGCGCGCCACGACTCGGTGCTTTCCATCCTGTAGCCCACGTCGATGTCGAAGTTCCGGCGCGGTGTGTAAATGAGGCCGGTGATCAGGAACACCGGATCGGCTTCCGCGCCGCGGTCGGTGTTGGTGTCGATGCCGGCGTCGAGAATGAGCTTTAGTATTTCGCCCGCCTGGCGCACCACAGCCGCCGAGGCATGCCAGATGTCCACGCGCTCGCTGAAGGTGTTGTTGTGATGCACGTGGCCGAGGTGCAGGAGCCAGGTCCACGGCGCTGTTGCATGGCTCGCGGTGACGTAGGCGCTCCAGGTGTGCCGGCCGGTACCGAGGTTGCGCGTATCGTCGCCGGTCGGGAGGGTAATGCCGGGCTTGAGAGCGAAGCTCAGCTTTTCTTTCTCATAGAAGCGCCACTTCACGTCGAGACCAAGATCGGTCAGGCCCTGCGCACCGGGCGTACCGGCCGCCACCGAGTGGCCAAGCCGCAGATGCGGCAGCATGAGGATGACATCGACGCTATCCACCACGCCGTAGCTGAACGCGGTGGTGGTGAGCATCAACATCTGGTTCGCGCTGTTTTCGCGGCGGGCGGTGTGTTCGCTGGTGAGTTCGAGCTGGGAGTTGCCCTGTCCCTGGGTGGCGGTGTCTTCGGTGATCAGCGGGTGCGCGGCGCGTGCGGACAGCGGGGCGAGTGCGCACAGCAGGAACACAGAAACCGTGAGCAGAAAACCCGATACCGGCATGGATGCAAAGACCCGCTGCGTCCTCAGCGTGCTCGCGGCCGACGTTGGCCGCGGGCCGGTGCCTTCTTCTTGGTCTTGGCGGCGGCCGCGGCGCGGCGCGTCCACCACAGCCAGCCGAAGAACCCGACGAAAATCGCGGAGCCCGCGACCAACAGGGCGGTGTACTGGAACATGCCGAGCACAATGACGCCCATCACCAGAATCAGCAGAATCGGGAAGGCCGTGCGCTCGTGACTGGACGGTGTCTGCCGGGTGCGGGTAACGCGGGTTTTCTTCTTGGCCATGAGCAATTTTTATCTCCCGGCCACCTTTATAACAGAGGTTGGTGCCGGGAGAAACCGGCTGAGGGCAATAAGCGCCTGGGTTCCTCGCGAGTGCTGGTTGGCAGTGCTATGCTCGTTAAACAAATGGTTAATTTTGTGCAGGCTTGCCTTCCTGAATATGGCTATTTATGTGCAGGCTTGCTTTCCCTAATATGACTATTCTTGTGCAGGCTTGCCTTCCCTAATATGACTATTCTTGTGCAGGCTTGCCTTCCCTAAATGAATCCGCACG
>CAYHES010000084.1:0-10883 GCA_964355495.1 uncultured Acidiferrobacterales bacterium | reverse complement strand
GGCCGACGCGGGCGGCAAGGCGGATTGTGTTCAACGTTTGTTCCCGGATGCTGTCGAATATTTGTGGGTAATTTTGTGCAGGCTTGCCTTCCTCGACCGCGGTAATATACCTGCAAGCGCGCCCTAACCAAAGTCCATGAACGATTTCCGACTCGAGAGCCCGTTCCAGCCTGCCGGTGACCAGCCGACAGCCATCCGTGCGCTGGTCGACGGCCTGCGCCAGGGCGAGGCCTTCCAGACGCTGCTCGGTGTTACGGGCTCGGGCAAGACCTTCACCATTGCGAACGTGATTGCGCAATTGCAGCGGCCAACGCTGATCCTTGCACCGAACAAGACGCTGGCCGCGCAACTCTACTCGGAAATGCGCGATTTCTTTCCGCACAACGCGGTCGAATACTTCGTCTCCTATTACGACTACTACCAGCCGGAGGCCTACGTCCCGTCCTCCGATACCTACATCGAGAAGGATGCCTCGATCAACGAACACATCGAGCAGATGCGCCTATCCGCCACCAAGGCGCTGCTCGAGCGCCATGATGCGATCATTGTTGCCACGGTCTCGGCTATCTATGGACTCGGCGATCCCGAGGCCTACCACGGCATGATTCTGCATCTGCGGGTCGGCGGCATCATGGACCAGCGCGCCGTCCTCAAGCGCCTCACCGAGCTGCAGTACACGCGCAACGACATCGAACTGCACCGCGCCACGTTCCGGGTGCGCGGTGATGTCATCGATGTCTACCCGGCCGACTCCGACCGGTTCGCGATTCGTATCAGCCTGTTCGGGGAGGAGATCGAGGGGTTAAGTGAGTTCGATCCGCTTACCGGCGAAGTGGTGAACAAGCTCACGCGTGCGACCATCTATCCTTCATCACACTATGTGACGGCGCGCGAAACCATCCTCGGTGCCATGCAGGCAATCAAGGACGAGTTGCGTGAGCGCCTCGCCAACCTGCACTCCGTCAACAAGCTGGTCGAGGCACAGCGCCTGGAGAGCCGCACGCGTCTCGACATCGAGATGCTGCAGGAAGTCGGTTACTGTCCCGGCATCGAGAATTACTCGCGCTACCTGTCCGGGCGCGCGGCTGGCTCGCCGCCGCCAACGCTGATTGATTACTTGCCGAAGGACGCATTGTTGGTGATTGACGAGAGCCACGTCACCGTGCCGCAACTCGGCGCCATGTATAAAGGCGATCGTTCGCGCAAGGAAACGCTGGTCGAGTACGGCTTCCGGTTGCCTTCGGCGCTGGATAACCGGCCGCTCATGTTCAATGAATTCGAGGCGCTGATTCCGCAGGCCATTTTCACCTCGGCGACACCCGGCCCGTACGAGCTGGAACACTCCGCCGGCACCATCGATCTGGTGGTGCGCCCGACCGGACTGGTCGATCCGGAAGTGGAAGTGCGGCCGGTCACCACGCAGGTGGACGATCTGCTGTCCGAGATTCGCAAGCGTGTCGCGTTGAACGAGCGCGTGTTGGTGACGACGCTGACCAAACGCATGGCCGAGGACCTGACGGAGTACTACTTCGAGCACGGGGTAAAGGTGCGCTACCTGCACTCTGACATCGATACCGTGGAACGTGTTGAAATTCTCCGCGACCTGCGCGCCGGGCTGTTCGACGTGCTGGTCGGCATCAACCTGTTGCGCGAGGGGCTGGATCTGCCGGAGGTATCGCTGGTCGCGATTCTGGACGCCGACAAGGAAGGCTTCTTGCGCTCCAAGCGCTCGCTCATTCAGACCATCGGCCGTGCCGCCCGCCACCTGAGCGGCCGGGCGATTTTGTATGCCGACCGAATCACCGATTCCATGCGCGCGGCGATCGACGAGACCGAACGCCGGCGCGCCAAGCAGGTCACCTATAATCTGACGCACGGCATTACACCCGCAGGCATCGTCAAGGAAGTGAAGGATATTATCGATGGCGTGGCCTATGCGCGTCCCGGACGGAGCGAACCCGCGGCGCTGCTGGCGGCCGAGGAGGCGGCGGAGTATGAGTTGCTTTCGCCGGACGCGCTGGCGCGCATGCTCAACAAGCTGGAGAAACAGATGTACGCGCACGCGCGCAATCTGGAATTCGAGCAGGCCGCCGCCCTGCGCAACAAGATTCAAGCCATCAAGGCGCGCAATTTCGGTGTGGCGAGGGATGTCGCACAGCGCTGATGCGGATTATCCCGGCAGGATCAGTGCCTGCAATTCGCGGTGCAACTGCGCTTCGTCACCGAGGTTGAGCTCCACCAGGCGGCGCAGATGTGCGGCACTATCGAGATCAATGTGCTGGCAGGTCACGCCAACCTGGCCAGCTTCGATATGCGCCACCACGCCCTGCATGTGGATGCGGACGCCTTCGGCAACCTGTACATCCAGATCGACGTCCTGACCGTTTTTCGCTTGCCAGGCAGCAGGACAGCGAAGGAGCGCCCCTTTGAGGGAAACATCGATAACTGCGCACTCCCACTGACAGCCGTCGGCACGCAACAGGACCACAGCCGGAAACGGTACGCGTGTAAATCGGCGGTGTTCTTCAGATGCTCTGTTCATGACGTATATGGTCAGTTATTGATGAATACGCGGGAAAATTTGTGGCACCCAGTATGTTCAGTGTAGTTCTTGCTCCGTTCACTGTTACTGGGTCCGTCGTGACACCGCATTAACACTGGAATATAGGCATTTGATCAGATACTTATTTACTCATGAATGCTGGCATGGTCTATGCTGTAACAAAACATAACAAAGGGAGTATCGGCCAGGGACGGTGATTCTTAACCACTGAAGGTGAGATTATGAAAATTGTCCCGAGGGTTCTGTTGGCCACTGGCGCCAGCACGTTGCTGTTACTTGCAAACATGCCATCGTTGATGGCTGCAACGCCATCAGACAACAAGAAGTTGAGTTGGGCGGGATGCGGCATATCGAAAGCCGCCTTCATGGGCGAGATGGCCGCCGCCTATGAGAAAAAAACCGGCGTTAAGATTGACCTGGTCGGTGGTGGCGCCACCAAAGGAATTCGAAAGGTTTCATCAAAAGAGACCACCATTGGCGGCACCTGCCGGCACGTGATCGAGAAAGACGGTTCGATGATGACGCACCCGGAAGAGCGCCGCGTCCAGCTCACACCGGTGGCCTGGGATGCGCTGGTGGTGATCACCCACAAAGACAACCCGGCCGACACTATTTCGAGCGAGCAGTTGCGCAAACTGTACAAGGGCCAGATCACCAACTGGAAAGAGCTTGGCGGCAAGGATGCCCCGGTCGAGTTGTATGTACGCAAAGGCAAGATTTCCGGTGTGGGACGCACGTTACGCGAGTTGCTGTTTTACAACTACGAAGAGGAGTTTGTTGCCACGCATGTAGTCGATTCCACCGGCCCGCTTGAGCGTGCGATGGAAAAGAATCCGAACGGCATCGGCGTAACCGGCGTCAGCAGTGCTCGCAAACTGGAGAAGAAAAAGACCGCCAAGATCCTGAAACTGGATGGTAAGGAATCGAGCTACGAGAACATCCGGACCGGCCAGTATGTGCTCTACCGTCCGCTGTACATGGTAACCAACCTCCAGGAGAAGAACCCGGAGGTCGCAAAGTTCATCCATTTCGTTTCAAGCGACGAGGGCAAGACGATCATGCGCAAGGTCGGTACGGTTCCATATGAAGACGCCATCGGCCTGTGGCTCACTTACCTTGACCAGCAGAACAAGGCCATGGCCAACCGTCTGCACATTGCTGAACCTGTTGGCAGCAAGGCCAAGTTCGCAAAGAAATAACCGCAGCATCGCCGGTCATGTTCTTGTGACCGGCTGCCGAGTTATGCTATTTTGCGCGCCTTTCCCAGGCGCGTAGCTCAGTGGTAGAGCACACCCTTGACATGGGTGTGGTCGGTGGTTCGATCCCACTCGCGCCTACCAGATTGCAGCGCTCCGGCTGAAACCGGGGCGCTGTGTTATTTCCAGGGATGGAATGTATGCCGCGTGAGCGCAGGACGCGCGGAGCGGCTATTTTAGGCCCCGGTTTACGCGGCCCCTCGTAGCGGTCGCCACTGAAAAAAGGGTATCTGCCATGCCAGTCATCACACTGCCGGACGGCAGTCGCCGTGAATTCCCTCAGCCTGTAACAGTTGCCGAACTGGCCCTCGCGATTGGTCCTGGCCTGGCCAAGGCTGCTCTGGCCGGCAAGGTCGACGGCCGGATCGTGGACACCTCGTTCCGCATCGAAAACGACGCCCGGGTGTCGATCATCACCGAACGCGATCCGGACGGCCTCGAGGTCATTCGCCACTCGACGGCACACCTGCTGGCGCAGGCGGTGAAGGCGCTATATCCGGATGCCCAGGTCACCATCGGTCCAGTGATTGAGGACGGTTTCTATTACGACTTCGCCTACAAGCGCGGCTTCGCCGAAGAAGACCTGCGGGCGATCGAGACAAAGATGCAGGAGATCGCCAAACAGGATCTCCCGGTGAGCCGGCGGGTGCTGCCGCGCGACGCGGCGATTGCCTATTTCCGCGGCCTGGGCGAGGAGTACAAGGCGAAGATCATCGAAGATATTCCGCAGGGCGAAAACATCTCGCTCTATCGCCAGGGCGAATTCGAGGATCTGTGCCGCGGCCCGCATGTCCCCTCCACCGGCAAGCTCAAGGCCTTCCGGCTCATGAAGGTCGCCGGTGCTTACTGGAAGGGCGACTCACGTAACGAAATGCTGCAACGCATCTACGGCACCGCCTGGGGCGACAAGAAAACGCTCGATGCCTATCTGCATCGCCTGGAAGAGGCCGAGAAGCGCGATCACCGCAAGATCGGCAAGGCCCTCGCCCTGTTCCATATGCAGGAAGAGGCGCCGGGCATGGTGTTCTGGCATGAGCGCGGCTGGCGCATCTACCAGGTCATCCAGCGCTACATGAGCGATCTGTGGCGCGCCAGCGGCTACCAGGAGATCCGCACACCGCAGCTCGTGGACCGCAGCCTGTGGGAGAAGTCCGGCCACTGGGAGAAATTCCACGACGACATGTTCACGACCGAGTCGGAGAAGCGCACCTTCGCGGTCAAGCCGATGAACTGCCCGTGCCACATCCAGATCTACAACCAGGGCCTGAAGAGCTACCGCGATTTGCCCCTGCGCCTGGCCGAGTTCGGTTCCTGCCACCGCAACGAACAGTCCGGGGCACTGCACGGCCTGATGCGCGTGCGCGGCTTCACCCAGGACGATGCCCACATCTTCTGCAGCGAGGACCAGGTCCAGTCCGAGGTGGCGGCGTTCATCGACCTGCTGCACAAGGTCTATGCCGACTTCGGTTTCAAGGAGGTGCAGTACAAGCTCTCAACCCGGCCGGTGAACCGTATCGGTTCGGACGAGGCCTGGGACAAGGCCGAGCATGCCCTGGAACAGGCCCTGAACAGCAAGAACCTGCCCTGGGACCTGCAGCCGGGAGAGGGGGCATTCTACGGGCCGAAGATCGAGTTCTCGCTCAAGGATTCGATCGGCCGGGTCTGGCAGTGCGGCACCATCCAGGTGGATTTCTCCATGCCGGGAAGGCTCGGCGCCCACTACATTGCCGCCGATGGCAGCAAGCAGGTGCCGGTGATGCTGCACCGCGCGGTGTTCGGTTCCCTGGAGCGTTTTATCGGTATCCTGATCGAGGAGTATGCCGGCGCCTTTCCGGCTTGGCTCGCCCCGGTGCAGGCCGTGGTGCTTACCATCACCGACAAACAGGCCGAATATGCCCGGGAAGTCGAGAAATACCTCCTGAAAGCCGGCTTTCGAGTCGAAGCGGACTTGAGAAACGAGAAAATAGGCTTTAAAATCCGCGAACATACCTTGCAGCGTGCACCCTATCTGCTGGTCATCGGTGAGCGGGAGGCGCAGGAAGGTAAATTGGCCGTGCGCACGCGCAGCGGTGAGGACTTGGGTTCCATGACGCCGAGTGCGTTCCTGGAACGGCTCACCACCGAGGTCGCGAGTCACGGCATTTCTATTTTGGAGGATTAGAACTATCGCTGCGGAAAAGGCTACACGCATCAACGACGAAATCCGGATCCCATCGGTTCGGCTGATCGGCGCTGACGGCAAGCAGGTCGGAGTTGTACCCACGCCGGATGCAAAACGCATGGCGGAAGAAGCCGGGATGGATCTTGTCGAGATCTCGCCCAATGTTTCGCCGCCTGTCTGCCGGATCATGAACTTCGGCAAGTTTCAGTACGAAGAAAGCAAGCGCAAGCACGCGGCGAAGAGAAAACAGAAGCAGATTCAAATCAAGGAAGTGAAGTTCCGTCCCGGGACGGACGTCGGAGACTATCAGGTCAAACTACGCAACCTGATTCGTTTCCTGGAAGAAGGGGACAAGGCCAAGATCACCTTGCGCTTCCGCGGTCGCGAAATGGCCCATCAGGAATTGGGCATGCAACTGCTGAAACGCGTTGAGGAGGATCTCAAGGAGTGCGGAGTCGTCGAGCAGTTTCCGCGTCTTGAAGGCCGCCAGATGGTCATGGTCATCGGCCCCAAAAAATAGGTCGCGGTCGTTTGCGACATTCATAAACCTGTAGCGCCTCACCGGTTCGCACCGGCGGCGTGAGAATGCGGAGTCAAGTCACATGCCCAAGCTCAAAACCAACCGGGGCGCCGCGAAGCGTTTCCGGAAAACCGGGGGTGGCGGATTTAAATCCGGGCACGCCTACGTGCGCCACATCCTGACCAAAAAATCGACCAAGACAAAGCGCCAGTTGCGCGGCAACACCTTGGTACATGAATCCGATGTCGCCTCCGTGCGGCGTATGCTGCCGAACGCGTAAAGGAGACACACCATGCCACGTGTAAAACGCGGAGTTGTCGCACGCGCCCGCCACAAGAAGGTCCTGGCCAAGGCCAAGGGTTACTACAACGCACGCCGCAAGGTCTATCGGGTCGCCAAGCAGGCGGTCATGAAGGCCGAGCAGTATGCCTACCGCGACCGGCGCGCACGCAAGCGCGATTTCCGCTCGCTCTGGATCGTGCGTATCAACGCGGCCGCGCGCGAGTGCGGCCTGTCCTACAGCCGTTTCATCAGCGGCCTGCAGAAGGCCACGATCGAAGTCGACCGCAAGATGCTGGCCGACATCGCCGTGCACGACAAGAAGGCCTTCGCCGCGCTGGCGGACAAGGCCAAGGCCAGTCTCGTCTGATTGCCGCGCACGTGCGCGGTTGATCGGTAAAACAAGGGAAAGGCCACGGCCTTTCCCTTTTTTATCTCCATGGATGGAGTGTATGCCGCGTGAGCGCATGGACGCGCGGAGCGGCTATTTCTTCTGGAACCCGAATGACCACAACGAGCGAGTCGCTCAAGTTGCAATTGGAAACCTTGGTGGCGGAAGCGCGCACTGCCATCGAGCGCGCGCCGGGCGCATCCGATGTCGAGCAGTTGCGCGTGCACTATCTCGGCAAGAAGGGCGTGGTTACCGAGCAACTCAAGCAGCTCGGGGGGCTGCCGGCAGACGAGCGCCCGCGAGTCGGCCAATGGGTGAACGAGGCCAAGGAGCTGCTTCAGGGTCTGCTTCAATCACGCAAACAGCAGCTTGAGAGTGCCGTGCGCAACGACAAATTGGCGCGCGAAACACTCGATGTGACCTTACCTGGCCGCGGTACACGCCTTGGCGGCCGGCATCCGGTTTCGCGCACGCTGGAGCGTCTTGAGACCCTGTTCCTGCGCCTCGGTTTCGAAATCGCCGATGGTCCGGAGATCGAAGACGATTTCCATAATTTCGAGGCGCTCAACATTCCAGCCACGCATCCGGCGCGCGCCATGCATGACACGTTCTATTTTGGCGACGGTCGCCTGCTGCGCACCCATACCTCTCCGGTACAGGTGCGCTACATGCAGGCCAACAAGCCGCCGCTGCGGGTGATCGCTCCGGGACGCGTCTACCGCTGCGATTCGGATGTCACGCACACCCCCATGTTTCATCAGATCGAGGGCCTGATGGTGGACGAGACGGTGAGCTTCGCCGATTTGAAAGGCCTGCTCGCCGAATTCCTGGTGCAGTTCTTCGAGAAGCCACTCAAGGTGCGTTTTCGTCCGTCGTTCTTCCCGTTCACCGAGCCGTCTGCCGAGGCCGATATCGAATGCGTGATTTGCGGCGGCGGCGGTTGTCGGGTCTGCAAGGACACTGGCTGGCTGGAGGTGCTGGGTTGCGGCATGGTGCACCCGGAGGTGTTCCGGCATGTGGGCATCGACAGCGAGCGCTATACCGGCTTTGCCTTCGGGCTCGGTGTCGAGCGTTTGGCGATGTTACGTTACGGCGTGAATGATCTGCGGTTGTTCTACGAGAACGATCTGCGATTTCTGCAACAGTTCCGCTAGAGAACCTCGGATTAACTATCATTTGCCGCAAAGACGCAAAGGACGCAAAGAAAAATGAGTTTTATCGAGAAAACCTTTGCGTCTTTGCGCCTTTGCGGCAGAAATTATTTTGAACCATGAAAATCAGCGAACAATGGCTGCGTGAGTGGGTGGCGGTGCGCCAGGACGCCAAGGCACTGGCCGAGCGCTTGACGCTTGCCGGCATCGAGGTCGGTGCCGTGACTCCGGTGGCCGCGCCGCTCGAACACGTCGTGGTGGGAGAAATTCTGTCGATAGCGCCGCATCCGCAGGCCGACCGGCTGCGCGTCTGTCAGGTGAACGTCGGGCAAAAGTCGCCGCTCACCATCGTCTGCGGCGCCGCCAATGCCGCCGCCGGGCTCAAGGTGCCGGTGGCGCTGGAGGGCGCGCTGCTGCCGAACGGAACGAAAATTACCCGGAGCGCGATTCGTGGCGTGGAATCCTTCGGGATGCTCTGCGCCGCCGCCGAGCTGGGCCTTGAGGAATCCTCGCAGGGCCTGCTGGTGCTCGAGACGAAGGCAAAGCCAGGTACGTCGATTACCAAAATCTTGCAGCTTGATGACCAGCAACTTGAAATAGAGCTGACGCCGAACCGCGGCGACTGTCTGAGTATCATGGGGCTGGCGCGTGAGCTTGCCGTGCTGACCGGCGCGCGCTACACAGCGCTGGCCGTGAAGCAGGTTGCCGCCAAGACGCGGCGCAAGCTGGCTGTCACACTCGGCGCAAAGCATGCCTGTGCGCGTTACACCGGGCGCGTGATCGAAGGCATTCACCCGCAGGCCGCGACGCCGCTCTGGATGAAGGAGCGCCTGCGGCGCAGTGGCGTACGCAGCATTCATCCGGTGGTTGATATCACCAATTACGTGATGCTCGAATTCGGCCAGCCGATGCATGCCTTCGACCTCGACAAGCTGTCGGGTGGCATTACGGCGCGGCATGCGCGTAAAAATGAAAAACTTATCCTGCTCGACGGCAAGACGCTCACGCTCGATCCTGCCGATCTGGTGATCGCCGATGCCCGCGGGCCGGTCGCGCTCGCCGGCATTATGGGTGGCCAGGATTCGGCGGTTGTGGCCACGACCCACAATCTGTTTCTGGAGAGCGCCTGGTTCCGGCCTGAGGCAATTGGACCGCGCGCGCGGCATTATGGCCTGCACTCCGATTCGTCACACCGTTTCGAGCGTGGCGTGGACTCGGCGTTGCAGCGCCAGGCGCTGGAGCGCGCTACGGCGCTGGTGCTCGCCATCTGCGGGGGCAAGCCTGGCCCGGTTACGGAATCCAGTTCCGCCACACATCTTCCCAGGCGCCCGGCGATCCTGCTGCGTGCGGCGCGCATTGAGCGTGTTCTCGGTATGCCGCTCCCGCCGACCGTCGTCGAAGCCATTTTGAAACGCCTCGGCATGCGACTTGCCAAAGTGGCATCCGGCAAAACCGGGCGCAACTGGAAGGTAACACCGCCCAGTTGGCGTCATGATATCGTCCGCGAGGTCGACCTCATCGAAGAGCTGGTGCGTGTACACGGCTACGACAAGGTTCCAACCCGCGCGCCGCAGGCGGTGTTGCATGTGCCGGCCGTGCCGGAGTCGAGAATTGCCGCGAGTCGTCTGCGGAACGTGCTGATCGATCGCGACTACCAGGAAGCGATTACCTACAGCTTCGTGGATCCAGCGTTGCAGGCATTGATCTCGCCGGGGATTGCGCCGCACACACTGGTCAACCCGATTGCTTCGGACATGGCGCAGATGCGATTAACGCTTTGGCCAGGTCTTATCAAGGCAGCACTCTACAATCAGAACCGTCAACATGGGCGTGTGCGCCTGTTTGAGATCGGTCGCCGTTTCCTGCCAAAGCCGGACGGAAGCGCGGACGAGCAGCCAGTCATTGCTGGTATCGCCACGGGTCCGGTTTTCGCGGAGCAATGGGGCGTCAAAGCACGGTCGGTTGATTTTTTTGATGTCAAAGGCGATGTCGAGGCCTTGCTGGCCTTGGGAGGCCAACGTCAATTTGCTTTCCGGCCAGCGCGCCATCCGGCGTTGCATCCTGGCCAGGCTGCCGAAATCGTTCAGGTCGGGCCGGCGGCCGATCCCATTGGCCTGATAGGTGTACTGCATCCCGAGATACAAGCCAAATCCGGACTGGAGAAGTCGGCCATTCTGTTTGAGCTGCGTTTATCCGCCCTGCAAGCGTCGATTACCCCGAAATTTCAGGAAATTTCGCGTTATCCCGCCATTCGGCGCGATTTAGCCCTGGTTCTGGCTGAGGCGATCGCGGCCCAGGATGTCTTGGATCATGTCCGAAAAACGGCGGGGGTGCTTCTGGTCAACCTTGAGCTGTTTGACGAGTATCGCGGCGAAGGCATTGATTCCGGAAGAAAAAGTCTGGCTCTGGGCTTGACCTTACAGGATACTTCGCGCACTCTTAATGAGAGTGATGTGGAAACAGTGGTGGGGAGAGTGGTTGCCGGCCTGAAGGCCGACTTCGACGCACAGCTCAGACAATAAGTCTTCAAGCAATAAGGGCTCATTTCGATGGCGTTAACCA
>CAYHES010000083.1:0-11081 GCA_964355495.1 uncultured Acidiferrobacterales bacterium | reverse complement strand
AGAAGGAACCCAAGGTTTGTCGGGGTGCGCACTATTTAGCGTTCTCCTCAGTAACTTCTGGACACCGGCTTTCGCCGGTGTGACGAATCCTTTTTCAACAACCTGCTCTAGGAATCGGAGCAACCATACTACGGACCGGCGCGGCCGCGTCGGGACTGAAAAAATGTCTTGAGACGCCGACTGCACTCCTCGGCCAACACCCCGCCTTGTACGTCCACCTGGTGATTGAGTGCGGCGGCGTTGAGCAGGTTAAACACCGTGCCGGCGGAACCGGCAAGCGGATCGGGCGCGCCGTACACCACACGCGCCACGCGCGCATGCACCATCGCGCCGGCGCACATCGGGCAGGGTTCGAGCGTGACATACAGGGTGGCGCCGATCAGGCGGTAGTTGCCCAGTTTCGTGGCCGCGGCGCGCAGGGCGACGATCTCGGCGTGCGCCGTGGGGTCGTGACTCAGGATCGGCCGGTTCCAGCCCTCCCCGATGATCTCGCCGTTCAGGACCACGAGCGCACCAACCGGCACTTCGCCCTCGCCCTCGGCGCGCACGGCGAGAGCGAGGGCATGCTGCATGTGGGCGATGTCTTGCGCGCTGGCGTCGCTCATTCCCACTCAATTATCAACTGAACCGTGAAACCCGTATGGACACAGGGCTTGGCTCGTTAATGCTTCAAAGATACCGTCAACAGAAGAATACTTAATGTTCATGCGGTTTCCGGGCGATCCTGAAAAAAACGACCTTCCACCTACTATTAACTACTATTGGCTCACGGGTCAATTTCCGGCAGCCTCAATTGTCATGGTTCGTCCTTTCATGCTCGTCATGATAAAAGATCATTTACTTCCAGCGTAACAAGCTCAGTCTGGCCGCAAATAATCAGCGAGCGTTGGTTCCCTCGCAGCAGTTATGGGCGCTGGCCCCGCAAGGTGTTCGCCAACTTTGAAAGTACATCGGCAATTCGCCCCGCCGTCTCCGGTGAAGGCAATGGCACTTTGAGGCTTTGCACTCCGGTGCTTGGGTCTCGCTCGATCCATGGGTGCGCCGGGGCAGCAGGATTGCTGGCCGCCCCGAGGGCGGAAACCAACTGAGCGCCAACCTGCATCAAGGCTTGCCAGGGATCGGCGTCGTTGCGCGGCGTTACTTCCGGTGCACCTTGTCCCTCATACTCCGGGATCGCCGTCTCGCCATCACTAGCTCCTGCATCCGCTTGTTCTTCCGGTATGGGTACGGCTTCGGTCACGGTCTGACCGCCTCCCGCTTCTTCGGCAGGTGTCATGACCTCGCCCTCACCCATGCAGCCGGTGACATTCTCGACGTCCTTCATGAAGCGATTGAGACGTGAACCGCCCAGCGATATCTCGCCCGTGCCGCCATCGAGAATTCCCGCCGACAGCGAGCGCTTGAAGGCCAGCACCGAGAGCATGCCCTCCTCTATCGTGCCCTTGGCGACGAAATTGACGATTCGCACCGGTCGCTTCTGGCCCATGCGGTGAATCCGGGCGATGCGCTGTTCGAGTAGCGCCGGATTCCAGGGCAGATCCATGTTCACCAGGGTCGAGGCGTGCTGCAAATTCAAGCCCGTCGCGCCGGCATCCGTGGAAAGGAACACCCGGCAATCGGGATCGTTGCGAAAACGATCCACCAGCGCCGGTCTTTTTTCCGAGGGCACGCCACCGTGGAAACTGACGTAACCAATCCCGCGCACTTCCAGGCGCCGGATCACGATATCGTGTGTCCGCGTCCATTGGCTGAACACCACAGCCTTGGCGTCCGGTTGCTCGAACAGCTCGTCAAATAACGCCGCCAGTTCATCCGCCTTGACGCCATGATCGCTTTCATGATCGAGCAAATAAGTGCTGTTGCACGACATGCGCATGTTTTGCAAGGCGCAGGTCAGCCGCCGCTGGTCCTTGTCGGAAAGAAATTTAATCTTGCGCCAGCGTTGGACGATCTTGGTCACGATCTCCGCGTTTTCCTGGTGGTAAGTCATCTGCAATTCGGTCATCGGCACCAGCTGATTCTGGTCAGTACGTTCCGGCAACTGCATGAGAACTTCGGATTTGCGACGGCGGATCATGACCGGCGCCAGGGTCTGTCCGATCTTTTCCAGCCCGGTGTAGCCAGTGACCCGACCGCTCTCGTCCTTGACCTGATGCTCATGCAGCAACTTCCAGGTGGGCCCAAGGCGGTGTTGGTCGACAAACTGGACGATGGAAATCAACTCTTCGAGCTTGTTTTCCAAGGGCGTGCCAGTGAGCACCACGGCATAGGGGCTGTCGATGCGCTTCAATGCGCGGGCTGCGATGGTGTTCCAGTTTTTCACCCGTTGCGCCTCGTCGACGATCACCAGTTCAGGCGCCCACGAGTCGATCAGATCGATGTCAGGCTGGAGCTTTTCGTAGTTGGTGATCTTGCAGAAATCATCCAGCGAGTAGTCCTTCTGGCGCTGCGCACGCCCACCTGCAATGACGCGCGAATCGCGCCCGGAAAAGCGTGCGATTTCGCTTTGCCACTGGTATTTGAGTGAAGTCGGACATATCACCATCACTTTCGAAACGCCAAAATGCCGGGCCAAAATCTCTGCGGCGGCGATGGCCTGAATGGTTTTGCCCAGTCCCATCTCGTCTCCGATCAACGCCCGACCGGCTCGCACGGCGAACAAGGCGCCCTCTGTTTGGTAAGGGTAGAGTGGCACTTTGAGCAATTTCTTCAGCGATGTATCTGCGGCGCCGCGCGGAAATAGGCCGTCGAGCGCAAGCGACCGGCGTTCCGCATCACGTCGCCCGGCAATGAAATCGAGCGCATCGTCATAGGCGCGCAACTCATGGCCGCTTTTTGCTACCAAGGCGACAAAACGTTCCAGCCCATCCAGTCGCTCGCCCCGCAACCGCCAGTCTCGCGTCTCGTCGAACAACAGCACCGCAGCCTCGCATACGGCTGGCGGACAATCCGTGCCGGCGCGGAAATGTACGGTACGCGTGCTGTCGTTGCGCAAATAGAGTTCGGAGAATGTCGGATGGTAGCCGCGCGCAAAGGCGGTTTTGGCACCGCGTTTTTTCTCCAGCGCGGCAAGAACGAACTCGATGTGCTTGCACGTTCCCAGTTCGTTGGTGCCATAATCGGGGCAGGCGCAATAGTTGTCACCCGGCTGCTTGCCACGAATCGCCACGCGATAGATACCCTTCGACTGCGAATTGCTGACGCGGAACTCGGAAAAGAACGGCTCCGCGCCGATATTTTCCAGCCCGAAAGCCTGCTCGCGACCGAACTGGCGGCGTAGTGCCCGCTGCCAGTCAACCGGAGAAAGCTCCGCCGGAGCCTGAATACGGGATAGCTTGGGTTCTTTTACGGGCTTGGTTGTTTTGACCTTACTCGGCCTCATTTTCATGAATACAGTCTCTCTTCAGCAAAGATTTCCCTGGGGAGTATCGATCCGATACCCCATGGCCTTATAGCCACGCTGACGCTTTTCCCACATGCGCTCAAGCACCGGGTTACCGGTATCGACGTAGTCATAAATCAGCACATCCGATTTGCTGGCGTGCTCGCGGTGCAGACGGCCGGCATATTGCTGCAAGGTGCCTTTCCACGAAATCGGCATCGCCAGCATCAGCGTATCGAGAGGCGGGTGATCGAAACCTTCACCGACAAGCCGACCGGTGGAAAGCAATACGCGGGGTGCATCGCCGGATAAGGCTTCGAGAGCATCCAACCGTGTGGCGCGCTGTTTCCTGGACATGCGGCCATGTAAGGCGAACAGGTTTTCAATCTGACCGGTAAGGGCCAGTTCCAACATGTCGAGATGTTCGGTACGTTCGGTAAGCACGATGATGCTGCGGCCGGATCGATAGGCGCGGAGCACATCCTCGACAATTCGCTGGCTGCGCTCGATGCTGCCAGCAAGCTGCCGGAAGATATCCTGAATGCCCGTGGCAGAATCGCTGTTCAGCGGCGTTGCGAGTGATCGAGGAATCACCGTCAATGATCGTGGCGCGGCTTCCGGCCGACTGGCTTCATGGCGGACGGGGCCGCACTGCATGAAGATGATCGGCTGCTGGCCGTCGCGGCGGACCGGCGTCGCGGTAAGACCGAGCACGTAGCGCGCCTTGGCCTGCCGCAGCAGGAGGTCGAATGACACAGCGGAGAGGTGATGGCATTCATCGACCACGATGTGGCCGTATTGCTTGATCAGGTCGCTGATTTCGCCCTTGCGGGTGAGGGATTGCATGACGGCAATATCGATCTTGCCCGAGGGTTTGCGCTTGCCGGCACCGATGGTGCCGAGATCCCCCTTCTCCAGGTTCAGGAAACTCCGCAGACGTTCCTGCCACTGCTTGAGCAGTTCAGTGCGGTGAACCAGGATCAGCGTACTGACGCCGCGCCGGGCAATGAGCGCGGCCGCGGTCACGGTCTTGCCAAAGGCGGTCGGGGCGCAGAGGACGCCGGTATCGTGGGCCATCATGGCTTTGACCGCCTTCTCCTGGTCGGAGCGAAGCTCGCCAGAGAATTTCAAGGATAGCGAGTTACCGGCAAACCGCTCATCAGTAAGCTCAAGCCCGATACCGTTTTCGTCGAGCAACTTGGTCACTGCATCCAGACAGCCACGGGGCAAGGCAATGTGGCGGGGGTAGTTTTCGGCACACCCGATAATCCGGGGAAACTCCCAAGTCGACCGGCGCATGGCCTGCGCCCTGTAGAACTCGGGGTTCTGAAATGCCGCGAGCCGGATCAGGCGATTCATCAACGCTTGTGGCAGCTGGGCCTTCTCGAAGTAGATCTGATTGGCGAGCACGGCGGTCAGCTTGTCGGGCAAGGGACCGATGAGTTTTTTCGACAGCGGCTGCCGTTTCCACGGCTCGTGTTCGTCCTCTTCGGTGATGAACGCCACATCCAGCGGATGGCCGCCGCCCGTTGCGCGCAGGATCGCGGATTCCAGGTCGGCCAGTGACATAGTGCGGACTGACGCCAGAAACGCCCACTGATCGGGATGTGGCTGGAGATTGTCATCGACGAACAGGCTGAAACCTTTTTCGCGCACCGCCTTCTGGAGCGGCAGCGCAATCAGGTTGCCGAGGCCGCCCTTGGGCATAGTGTCCTGGTTGGGGAACAGCCGGTCATACGATTCGAGTTTCAGTTGCCGCGTCCGGGCGCAGGCGTGGCTGATGATGGCGGAACCGAGGCGGCGTGCATCACGGGCCGGCACGGCGGACGAAAAGAAGATCCAGGCATGAGCGCCGGCGCCGGAGCGGGAAATTTCGATGGCGGCAGGCACGCCAAGCTCGTGACAGGAAACGGCAAAGGCCTTGGCATCGTCGCACCAGTCGGCTTCGTCAAAATCGGCAGCGAGAAAATGGCAGGTGTCGTTGGTGAGCAATGGATAAACACCGACGACATGCTCGCCGGCAAGGTGGTCGTAAATGACATGATCCGCGAGCGGTAGCAGCAGGCGGTTTCCGCATTCGCCGCATTTCACCCGCTTCTTGTCACAGAGGCCGACTTTCCATTCGTTGCCGCAGGCCGGCGTATAGCCAGACTTGCTGCCGTCCTTCTTCTCCCAGCGTATCGGGTAGACATCGGTACGGCCACGGAACAAGCGCCGAAAAAGCGCGATCTTCTGTTCAGTGCTGAGGTTCGAATTGGCCCGAGATGGTGTGTCCGGTGGTGCCGGTAGAGGCGGCTCGACGGAATGAGAGACACCGTGTTTTTCCAGCAACGCGATCAGGCGGGCATTCTCTGCGTGAAGCTGCGCGCACTCCTGCTGTTTATCGGCAAGTTGTTGGTCGAAAGGTTTCACCGTGGGAAGCGGTCCATGAGTTCGGTAGCCTGAAGCTCGAACCGGGGTTTGTTGGTCGTGCGTAATTTTTCCAGGTTAAGCAGCTTCCAGCGGATCGCTGGCAAGTCCTTGAGATGGTCGAATGGCATCAGCGTCCAGTTGGGTTCGGCTCGCACGAAAGAAAGCAGGAAGCGCCGGTGCGCATCGGTGAGCACTTTGGGCAGTTCCTGCCGAATGTGCTGCCGCGTTTCGATCAAGCGTTGCAGTGGAATTTCGGCAGCGGTCATGCCGACGAAATCGATATTGAAGATTTCATCTAGCGGCAGGTCGTTTGAAAACAACACCTCATGGGCCGGGCGATTGTGGCCGGCAAGGTAAGCAACGAAACAATCGACCATTTCTGCGTCGAGGCCAAAGCCGTCCATCATGCCGGCCACATCGAACCAGTCGCGCGGATGCTGACGATCCAGCGCCGCGACCAGCTTGCTGCCATAGAGTTCAGGAATGGCGAGGACGGGCAATTCCATCGCCGTGGTGAACAGGTCGCGCGCGAACTCACCAGGGCGCGCCGCATTACCGGCAACAGCGTGCCCCGGAAGACAAAATTCACTTCGACCTTGATCTGACTGGCCTGATCTGCCACCAGCAACTTGGCTTCGTCTCCTTTTTGCGTCTTGCGGAGAATGGCTGAGTAGCCCATGCGATACAGTTTCTCCTCGGCCGTCTGGAGATCGTCACCGATGGCGGTGAGCGCCGAGTTACGATCCATTGCGTAATCGGTGAAGACGACATCGATATCCACCGACAGGCGGGGCAGGTCCTGCACGAAAAGGTTGAGCGCTGTGCCGCCCTTGAGCGCAAAGCGCGGCGATTCGAAAATCACCGGCGCGACGACAAGCAGCAGGCGGACGGTGTCGATGTATTCGCGATCCATTATTTTATTTCTTCAGACTCAGGAGTTCGCCGCTGCGGGTGCGCAGCATCCAGCGACGGTCGCTGCCCATGCGCTGGCTATGCGGGTGGACGATCTTCGCCCAAGGCAGTTCGAGTTCGTCCGCGAATTGGCGTGCCAGCCGGACTACCTTGATGCGGGCGCAATGCGTGAGCAGGGTGTCAAGCACGTCGGTGCGGGGATTACGCAAGCTCTCGGTCAAGTGCCTGGCTTCTTCCGCCGATTGATGCTTCCCGACGTTGCACAGCATCTCCAGCAGCGCACGCTCGGGGACGGAGACCAGAGGGCCGTTCGGAGTCTCAGGCAGCGGCTCTAGTCCAAAATTTGGGGGCAGGCCGCCATCGAACAATTGGGTGATCTGGTAGCGGCAAGGATAACGTGTGGTGAGCCAAGCCGGGAGTCGCATGGGTTGGTTACCCCACAGTTCCAGTTGCTCGCGGATGGACAGGTTGTGCCGGACGCCCCGCCAGGCAAGCGCCGTTTTGCCTCCGACATGGAATCCTGGGATTCGTCGTGCCAGATACATCAAAGATCCGTCACGGCTCGGCTGGTCGCCAGCAAGCAAATACACGCCGCGCGACAGATGCTGTAGCCACCCGCTCTTGGCGAGATAGGAGGCCAACTGCGGAGAAACGCTGTACCCGGCCAGGGTAGAGGTTTCTACTGGCTCGCCGCGCGGCAAAGCCTCAAGTAGGCGACGTACTGAGCTATTCGACTGAGTTAAAGCCATACTATAACTATCGCTAATAATTCAATCAGACTCAAGCCTTCTCGATACCGTCAGATCAAAGCTTGCCGGATGACGGTATCGATCTATGGGCTCGTTGATGATTCTCAAATACCGTCATTGATACCGTCACCAGACGAATGCCGGGCCGAATTCCCCTTAAAAATCAATATGACGTTTTGCAATAGATGTTTGATTTTGCAACGGTTATCAATAGTCTTCAATACACACTGAATAGTCCCCGTCACTCCCACTCGATGGTGGCGGGCGGTTTGCCGGAGATGTCGTACACCACGCGCGAGATGCCGCGCACCTCGTTGATGAGGCGGTTGGAGATCGTGCCCAATACCTCGTACGGCAGATGCGCCCAACGCGCGGTCATGAAGTCCACGGTCTCGACCGCGCGCAGCGCGACCACGTAGTCGTAAGCGCGCGCATCGCCCAGCACCGCCACCGACTTCACCGGCAGAAACACGGCGAACGCCTGGCTGACCTTGTCGTACAAATCGTTGCGATACAGTTCTTCCAGATAGATGGCATCGGCCTTGCGCAGGATATCGGCGTATTCTTTCTTGACCTCGCCGAGGATACGCACCCCGAGTCCCGGACCCGGAAACGGATGACGATAGACCATGGCGTGCGGCAGGCCGAGTTCGGTGCCGATGGCGCGCACCTCGTCCTTGAACAACTCGCGCAGCGGTTCGAGCAGCTTGAGCTGCATGTGCTCCGGCAGGCCGCCGACGTTGTGGTGCGACTTGATGACGTGCGCCTTGCGCGTGCGCGCCGCCGCCGACTCGATCACGTCCGGGTAGATCGTGCCCTGCGCCAGCCACTTCGCGCCCTTGACCTTGGCGGCCTGTTCCTCGAACACCTCGATGAACACGCGGCCGATGATTTTGCGCTTTTTTTCCGGATCGACCTCGCCCTTCAGCGCATCCAGAAAACGGCGCTCGGCATCCACCCGGATCACCTTCACGCCCATGTGCTCGGCGAAGGTCGCCATCACCTGGTCGCCTTCGTTGAGGCGCAGCAGGCCATTGTCCACGAAAATACAGGTCAGCTGCTTGCCGATGGCGCGATGCAGCAGCGCCGCCACTACCGACGAATCCACGCCGCCGGACAGGCCGAGCATCACCTCGTCCTGGCCGACCTGCTGGGTAACGCTCGCCACCATGCTCTCGACGATGTTGCCCGGCGTCCACAGCGACTGGCAGCCGCAGATGTCGTGCACGAAGCGTTGCAGGATGGCGGCGCCCTGGGTGGTGTGCGTGACCTCGGGATGGAACTGCACGCCATAGAAACCACGCGTCTCGTCGGCGATGCCGGCGAGCGGCGCGTGGTCGGTCTCGGCGATCACCTTGAAGCCGGGCGGCAGCTCGGTCACGCGGTCGCCGTGGCTCATCCACACATGCAGGAATTCCTGGCCGTTATCGGCGGCTTCATCGCGAATGCCCTTGAACAGTTTCGAGTGACCGCGCATGCGCACGCGCGCGTAGCCGAACTCGCGCCTGTCCGAGCCCTGCACTTCCCCGCCCAACTGGGCAGCCATGGTCTGCTGGCCGTAGCAGATGCCGAGCACCGGCACGCCGAGTTCGAACACGAGCTGCGGGGCGCGCGGCGTCTCGGCCTCGGTCACCGACTCCGGGCCGCCGGACAGGATCACGCCGCGCGGCGCGAACTGGCGCAGCTCGGCGTCCGTGATGTCGTACGGATAGATCTCGCAATAGACCCCGGCCTCGCGCACCCGGCGCGCGATCAGCTGGGTGAACTGCGAGCCGAAATCGAGGATTAATATTTTCTGGGAATGCGGGTCAGTCATAAATTCAGTCGGGAGTCGGGAGTCGAGAGTCGTGAGTCGAGAGTCGTGAGCCAAATCCGGCTTGTCCGGACTCTCGACTCCCGACTCCCGACTCGCGACTCGTCAATCACGCTGATAGTTAGGCGCTTCCTTGGTCACGGTGACGTCGTGCACATGCGACTCGCGGATGCCCGCGCCGGTAATGCGTACGAACTCGCCACGGGTGCGCAGCGCGTCGAGGTCGGCGCTGCCGGTGTAGCCCATGCCGGAACGCAGGCCGCCCATGAGCTGGTGAATGATGTTGGTCATCGGGCCCTTGTAGGGCACGCGCCCTTCCACCCCTTCCGGCACGAGTTTCTCGGCGCTCGCGCCTTCCTGGAAATAGCGGTCGCTGGAACCCTCGCCCATGGCGCCGAGCGACCCCATGCCGCGATAGGATTTGTAGGAACGGCCCTGGAAGATTTCGATCTGGCCGGGCGATTCATCGGTGCCGGCCAGCAACGAGCCGATCATGATGCAGTGCGCGCCGGCGGCGATCGCCTTGACGACGTCGCCGGAGTAGCGGATACCGCCGTCGGCAATGAGCGTGACGTCGCTGTCGTGCAAGGCCTCGGCGACATTGGCGATGGCGGTGATCTGCGGCACGCCCACGCCCGCCACCATGCGCGTGGTGCAGATCGAGCCCGGACCGATACCGACCTTGACGGCATCGGCACCGGCGTCACGCAGCGCCTTGGCGGCGCTGGCGGTGGCGATGTTGCCGCCGATCACCTGCACCTTCGGGAAATGCTTCTTGACCCAGGCGACGCGCTCAATCACGCCTTGCGAATGGCCGTGCGCCGTGTCCACCACGATCACGTCCACCCCGGCCGCCACCAGTTTTTCGACGCGCTCCTCGGTGCCCTTGCCGACACCCACGGCGGCACCGACCAGCAGCCGCCCGGCGCTGTCCTTGGCGGAATTCGGGTACTCGCTCGACTTTTGAATGTCCTTGACGGTGACCAGGCCTTTGAGGCCGAATTTTTCATCCACCACCAGCAGCTTCTCGATGCGGTGCTGATGCAGGAGTTTCAGGATTTCCTCGCGGGTCGCGCCTTCCTTCACGGTCACGAGCCGTTCTTTCGGCGTCATGATGCGCGCCACCGGTTCGTCGAAGCGCGTCTCGAAGCGCATGTCGCGGCCGGTGACAATGCCGACCAGTTGGCCGTCTTTCGTAACCGGCACCCCGGAAATGCGCTTCTCGCGCGTGAGCTTGAGCACTTCGCGGATGGTGGTGTCGGGTCCGACGGTGAACGGCTCGCTGATCACGCCGCTCTCGAATTTCTTGACGCGCCGCACTTCCTCGGCCTGGCGGTCGGGGGTGAGGTTTTTGTGGATAATGCCGAGTCCGCCCTCCTGCGCCAGACAGATGGCCGCGCGCGCCTCGGTGACCGTGTCCATGGCGGCCGACAGCAGCGGGATATTCAGGTGAAGGCTGCGGGTAACGCGGGTCTTGAGGCTGGCATCCCGCGGCAGGACCGCCGAATGGGCGGGAACCAGCAGGACATCATCGAAGGTAAGGGCTTCTTGGAGTATGCGCATGCCGCATTATACAGATGCCAAGCCGGGCCGTAAAATAGCTATTTTTGTGCAGGCTTGCTTTCCCTGGTAGGAGCAAAAAATCATGAAATGCTGTTACAGCCAACGAAAACGGTTGACCGATGGGGGCGGAATCATTAATCATTACCCCTCGGCACAAGTTTCAACGATGACAAGACCCACTGGAGGAGCAACACCATGAAAAAAACCATCTTGCTGACAGCCTGCCTCGCGCTCACCCTGGGCGGCTGCG
>CAYHES010000082.1:0-11104 GCA_964355495.1 uncultured Acidiferrobacterales bacterium | reverse complement strand
AGTCACCGACACTGCCGCGCCTCACACGAACCATCAACGAAGCCGATTCACGATACCGGGCCATCATTCACCTGACCGAGGACACGGGCACCACACACGAATCTTTTGAGGCATATCGTAAAGTTAAATGACCCCCGGCAAAGCCGGGGGCTTATTTGGTGAGCGCCTCAAAGGCGCCACAACACCGTGAACCGCATGAAGGCGGCGGATTTCATTTTACTCCTCCCCCTTCAAGGGGGAGGTTGGGAGGGGGATGGGGTGATCTTGCGCATGCCGAGGCCACCCCATCCCCACCCTGGCCCTCCCCTTGAAGGGGAGGGAATGTCACAGTGAGGCGGCTTGATCTGAACTCGACCGCGGCATAGGTCAAACCTTTGTGAGTCCCCCGGCGGAGCCGGGGGTTTACCTCTGTGAGTTAAGGGACGCCGCGCTTGCGTGGCGACCCACTTGAACGCCGGGTTGAGCGTCATTTGGTAAACGCCTTCAAAGTTGAATAGGCAATAGGTGAAATAACCTCAAGGAGTTTTTCAGCTACTGGCCCTATGTTGACCGACGTCATTGCAGTCACTGAGACATCTTTCATCGCGCATTTAAAAACAGGCATCTGAGAGGGAACCTCGTCTAAAAAGAACCGCGCCTTAACGACCTGACCAGGGTTGATATGTTCTAGTCGCACAGCGCACTTTTCGGCATCGGTTCTTTCGAGAGACCAGAGGTCTTCGTAGCCAAGCGGTACGCTCTCAATATAGATTGGAATCACATAAGTTGCCCCAACCGCCTCAATGACAATTGGGGGATTCTCTAGTGCTCGGTTACCAAGATTGACGATATCGACCGAAAGCAGGGTTGGTTCAACAAGTTGTTCGCCATTGAATTCAATCTTAAGTGCTGCCGAGCCTCCTGGCACTTTATCAATGGTAAGCAGAGGTGACATGATCATGCGATATCCAATCGCTTGCTTCGCAAGCGACCGCTTTGTTGCCCAAGCTGATACGAGCCATGCGATCAGTGCGGCAAGAATTGTTGCAGCGACACCGGAAATGCCGATCAAGTCTGAAGTCGTAAGTGTCATGTGTACTGTTCCTGTGATGCCCGACGTCCCGTGGAACCGGTTGTTCGGTGGCGCATGTTTGAAGTAAACCGCATGGTCATCTAGCTTTTAGTTGCTTTGTTAAACTTACGAATCATTTCGTCTGCGCACTTGGTAGCGACTTCCTGGGTTCCATCAGCCAACAATTTACCGTTATCCTTAAACCAGTTGGCCAACGTGGCGGACCCATGCTCCCCATTACATACCGCCCAATCAAGTCGTTCTCCGGTTTTTGCATCATAGATGTTCGCCGTAACCAGATATCTAATGAAATAATTGTTAGTGCGTGCCTCATAAAAAAGCCTAAATGCACCAACGAATTCATTGGAAGCATGATCTAATTGCACTAGATAGTCAGCAACATTCTGGTAGTCACCCTTTACCTCAGCCTTCGTCAATAGCCCGCCTGTTGATTTTGACGAACTAAGGGGAGCATGGTCGGCCGCCTTGTGCATGCCAAATTCCCGTTCAAACTTAATCGCGAACTCATTCATTAACGGTGGCCCAAGATTCCAGCTAGCGACCTCCCGACCTGGCTCTGGTTTCGGAGTAACCACAAAATATCCGCCTGTTGCCACTGCTGTTACCACGAATATAGATACATCTTTCACCAATTCTTTGGTCAGGTGCACCTTTTCTTTTACCGTTAATGCAATTGATGCTGGATATACCGCAAATGTTTTTCCTCGCGTTTCATCTGGTACGAGGGGATGGCTCACGCAGCCGACCCCTATAAGCGTAAGAATCATGACAAGAGCAATTCTTGTGTTTTTAAAAAATCGCATATATTGAATCTGCATAATTAACCTCCGCCAGCCTAAAGGTAAATTAAACTTAGAAGCACAAGACGTTATTTGGATCGACGGATAGTTGTGTGCCACCGAACTATACTTCGACCGCCTAAATGCCGGCTTGCAACCCGGCATTTAGGCTGAAATAAAAACGTGATGCGCGAAATCCCAAGACGTTTGTCATTTTTTTCACGTCACGACATCAGCACGGCGGCGCTCCCGGCTAAGCAGTGCACCCCCGCCTGCCAAGACAGCCTACCTATACAGTGTGTGGAGGGCAATTGTTTGAAGTCACGCGAGGTCCATAAGCAGCCCTGTTCCAGCCGGGCCCGCGCCTAAAATGGCCTCACTCTGGCCTCGCCTTGCATTGCTTCAGAAACCGCCCTGCCGCTGCCTTGGGCACCCGGGTAAGTTCCTGCATGAGCGAAAAGGGAATATGCCGGATGCGATATTGTTCGCGGATATCCTTCAGCATGGCGAGCCACAGATGCGCGGTCATTTCCGCATCCGCCAGTGCCCGGTGGAACGTGCCGCTCACGGGCAGCCGGTTGAGCGTGACCAGGGTGCCCAACTTGTGGTTGGGCGCGTGCGGGTACACACGGCGCGCCGCCAGCATGGAGCAGGCGAACGCGCCCGCATAGCGCCGCCGGATACGCTGACACTCGGCGTCGAGAAAGCGCTGATCGAAGGAGGCGTTGTGCGCCACCAGATCATGGCCTCCGATGAAATCGGCAAGCCCGGCCATGACCGTTTTGCAGGGTGGCGCGGCGCGCAACATGTGGTTGGTGATGCCGGTATAGTCCTCAATGAATCCACTGACGCGTATGCCGGGATTCATCAGGGACTGAAAGCGGTCGGTGATCTTGCCCGCTTGCACTCGCACCGCGCCGACTTCGATGGCGCGATCGCCCATGTCCGGCGACAGGCCGCTGGTCTCGAAGTCGAGAACAATGATCGTGTCGGCAGGTCCGCTCTGGCGTTGCTTCATCGTGCTTCCGTAACGAGTAATCAGGGAAGGCGGGCTAGTGTAGTGTTGCACTCTTGAAGGAACATTGCTTGTTCGTCATGTAGGTCGGCCTTCAGGCCGACATGTCGGGCTAAAGCCCGACCTACAGGGGGCTCCGGGAAGTTACCGGGAAGTTATAAGTACCAAACAGAACGCAACACTACACTAACCGCGCGACTGGAATGATGTGGTCATTTCATTGCCCTCATTCCTTGGCGGAGGGTGCCTGACACATTTACCTTTGGGATACGAAGCTTACACGCAACATCACGCACTTACCGCACCTTATTGAGCCAAAAAATAATATGTGCGCACTGGCTGTTGTTTTTGTTTCTGTCATGCCGGCCCGCCTGCCCAAGGAGTAGACATATAAGCATATGTTGATTGTACAAGGACGGAACGCCATGTATGTTTTCACGGCTAAATACGAATAAATAAAAAAACAAGCTCTGCTCCTGGGAGGCTCCTTGTCCGAGTTAAGGATAGACCGGCTTGTGCAGAATGAAGCGCACAGGCAGTTAAGCGAATTCTTCCTATATGCCCAGCCCAGGCCAGACACGGCCGCGGCGCTGACTATTGCCGAACCGCCCCCTCCCGACCAATCCGACGGGATGGACGCAGCCGACCCCGCGACCCGTCTGGAACGCTGCATCAGCATGCAGGCAAGGGCGATTTTCCTGTTGGAAGGCGGCCAGCGCACATCCCACGAAACTGGTCACTCCGCGCACCTGGAGCACACCGGCGCGGAAATTCTTGCCTTGCTCAAGGAGGCGATCGGTCACGAGCGCACTATCGTCCAGGATTATCGCGCGCTGCGGGCGGAAGTGGACTCTCTGCGAACCGAGCGGGACGAGTTGGCCGTGGTGCTGCGGCACACGGAGGCCCTGAGCCTCACCGACGAACTCACCGGCCTGCCCAACCGGCGCGCCTTTGTTCAACGCCTGGACCAGGAACTCAGCCGCAATCAGCGTACCGGCCAGCCCCTGGCCATGGTGCTGCTGGACATCGACAACTTCAAGGCAATCAACGATCGTTACGGCCACTACGTCGGCGACATGATACTGCGCTGTTACGCCCAAAGCATGGTCCGGGAGCTCCGGCAACACGACCTGCTGGCCCGCTACGGCGGCGAGGAGTTCGTGCTGCTGTTGCCCGAGACCTTGTTGGACGACGCACGCAATGCGATGGATAAATTAAGCCGGCGAATCCGGCGTGAACCTCTGGATGCCGGCGACGCGTGCATTGACCTGCCAACTTTCTCCGCCGGCATCGCCTGTCTGCGTTCGGGTGAATCCGCCACGACCCTGATCAACCGGGCCGATCAGTCCCTGTACCTGGCGAAGCGTCTGGGCCGGGACCGGATCGAAACCGACGAACAACTCCCGCCGTCACCGGCCCCGTAGCCGCGGCCGCGGCGGCGTAACGCCGGATAACCGCCCCCCGGCCGGTTCGACGGCGCGCCTGCCGGCCACGCTCTGCCCGCCTGCCAACAATCGTTAAAGAAGCTCTGAACGAGCCCCCTCTCCCTTAAGGGAGAGGGGGCAATTCTCTTTTTGCAGCTTGTTCAGAGGTTTCTAAACGCTGCGCCTCAGCGCACAACGATCGGCTGTCTTATTCTTTTGGCTGGCATCGGGTTGCGGAGCGCCAAGGGTGTATCGGTGTCGCGGATGGTCTTGTAGGCCTGATAATTCCAGGAGAACGCGATGCCGGTGCTGAACAGGCTGCGGGTGTTCCAGAAAGTCTTCAGGCCGCGTTTCAGCGAGATCTTGAAGGATGACATTTCACTGTAGGCGTTGAGCAGTCCCTCGTAGGCCTCGCGCGGCGTGAAACTCTTCATATGGAATACCGGCTCGAAGATACTGTAATGCCGCCAGTCGTTCGGATAGTTGGTGAGCAGCAGGCGGTTCTCTTCGACCATCTGCTTGTAGAAGGCGGTTCCCGGCAACGGCGTTTCCAGCGTCATCTGGATCGCGTCAATATCGTTCGCCAGCGCAAAATCCACGGTGCGCCGGAACACGTCCTTGTCCTGGGTGTCGGTGCCGAAAATGAAGCAGCCGACGATGGCGATGCCGTGGTCGTGGATCTTCTTGATCGCGTCGCTGAAGTTTTTGGTGTTGGGCCGCAGGTTCACCACTTTGTGCATGGCGGACAGCGCTCCGGCATCGATCGATTCAAAGCCGATCAACAAGGCCCGGCAGCCGCTCTCGCGGGCGGTCTTGAGCAGCTCGTCGTGCTCGACGATATTCAGGCAGGTCTGCGCGCCCCATTCCTTGTCGCATTCCTTCAGACGGGTAAACAGCTCCTGGGCGCGTTTGATGTACTTGTTCCCGGAGCCGACGATGTTGTCGTCGACGATGAAAATGCGTTTTGACTTGATCGACTTGATCTCCTCGATCACGCTGTCGATGTTGCGCAGGCGATAACGCGGTCCGTTGAAGGCCGTCACCGAGCAGAAATTGCAGTTGATCGGGCAACCGCGGCCGGTCTGCACGGTCTCCACGAAATATTTTCCGCGCAACAGGTCGCGGCGCGGTGGCAGCAGGTTCTCGATGTCCGGCTGATCGCACACTTTATATACCTTCTGCATCCGGCCTTGCTCGAAGTCTTCCAGCAACTGCGACCAGATGTTCTCTGCCTCCCCCACCACCACGGCATCCACGTAACGCAGGGCCTCGTCCGGCATATACGACGCATGAATCCCGCCCATTACCACCGGCACGCCGCGCTTGCGGAAATGCGCGGCCAGTTCATAAGCGCGCGGGGCGAGCGGTGTCATGCAGGTAATGCCGACCAGGTCGGCCGGTGTGTCGAAATCGAGTTCTTCCACCCCCTCATCGACGATCTCCACCTCATACTGTTCGGGCGTATACCGGGCGATCATGGCCAGATTCAACGGCGGAATGGCCAGCACCTTGATATTGGAGTGGAGGCTCCCCTTGAATGCAGGGTTAATCAGCAGAATCTTTTTCATTTCCGGTCATTATCCTTTCAAAAAAATCGCGGTGAGCCTTCCTGGGAACACGAAAACCATCCAATGAGGAAGGCCCCCTCGTGCAATTAAGCCACGTTTTTAGCGTGAACCCAATAGGGAAGGTTTGAAGCGGATAAACGTCAGCGCTGCAAATACCACTACTGTCCGGTTAAACACGAAATCACAAATTCTGAATGCGTAACTCGTTGAACTTTATAGCCGTGACTTCCGTGTCAGAATTCAAATCGTGGACACCTTGGATGACTCATAAATCCCTTTGTTTATAGGCTTTGCGAAGAAGCATGGTTTTTTTAACCGGACACTAGTGTGCAAATACACACAATAAACCGGGGTTAGCTCACTTAAATCGTGTTTCTGTGCTGGTGATGATGTGTGGGTCACTGGAATACAGCAGGTCCGCAGGGTGGGGCCTGCCCCGCCGGATTTTCTACCAACTACAGTCCCGCAGTGCATTCCTCACGCAAGTTTGGTGGGGCGAGGCCCCAACGAACGGTTGCCGGAATGACGGAAACCGGATATCAGTGACTGTCCATCACCACGCCCACCTGCGGCATGGCGGCGAGACCGGTCTTGCGCGCATGCTCCTCGAAGCCGCGGTTGCGCCAGAAGAACGCGCCCGGCATGGTGGTGGGGATGATGAGTGCGTAGAACAGCATGCGGCCGATCACGGCCACCGCCGCCACGGCCGGCACGGTGAACGACCAAGCCACGACACCGGCGACGCCGCCAAGGCCGGAGAGTGCCAACATTGTCACGGCGAGCAGCGTTACCGCCAGCAGCAGGTTTCGCGCCCGATAGCTGTAGCCGAAGGTCGTGGTCTGTTCGTAGTGCGAGGCCGCGCCCTCCCCGCCCTGACGCTTGAGGTCGCGAGCGTGAAAAACCAGCCCGATTGTCTCCAGCGCCAGGCCAGCCAGCATTGGCCAGACGAGGAACGCGGACACGCCGTCGAAGCCGGCGCCGGCAAACAGTACGGTGATGCCGTGCACCACGGCGAGCGTCAGCGCGCCCAGCGTCAGCATGCTGCCGTAGAAACCCGTCAACACCTGCCAGTGGTTCCAGAACGGCCGCGCCGGAATGCGGTAGATGCGGTGCATGAACCACAGCGCCGCGATGCCCGCGACCAGCGCGGACCAGCCGAGCGCCTGCTCCAGCATCTGCGCCATGGCGGGCGCCAGCAGCCAGCCGGTCAAGACCGGAACGGCGGTGAGCAACGTGTAGGCACCGAGCAGGTTGTAGAACACGGCAATGCCCGCGACCTCGCGCGACACCGGCGACCAGCGCAGGTTGTTGAAGGCACGATAGAAGCGGTGCGGACGGCCGAGATGCAGCGTGGACAGCACCAGCGCGAAGGTCTCGATGCCGATCAGGCCGAACAGGAACGCCGGGTAGGCCACCGGGTTGCTGGCCGCCGTGAGCAACTCGACGCCGAACAGCGGCGCGAGAAACAGCAACGCAAACGCGCCGACCACCGCCTGTGAGACCAGCGTGAACACCACCAGCGGATTCTCGCGCGTGCTGAGTTTGGCCAGGCCCCAGCCGCGTGCGCGGCCGTCGTCGCGCGCCTGCGGCGCATGCAGCCCACCACCGCCCTGCGTTGCACGCACGTAACGCACCGGCATGCTGTCCGGCCGGATGAGCTCGCGCGGCAGCGATTTCGTCTGCTGGAAGCGGATGTTGGGATGGGTGATGTCGGGCGTCGGGAAGCCGGGGATGCGGGTCTCGGCCCGCGCACGATTTTCAGGAATAGTTTCAATAACCCCGAAGTCGAGCGCACCGGCGAGACAGGCCGCGACGCAGGCCGGCTTCAGGCCCACTTCCAGACGGTCCACGCACATATTGCACTTCGATACATGCCCGGCGACCGGGTCGAGCTGCGGTGCATTGTACGGGCACACCCAGGTGCAGTAGCCGCAGCCGAAGCAGATGTCCGGATCCTGCAACACCGCGCCATACTCGGAAAACTTGGTGTAGGCGCGGGTCGGGCAACCCTTGAGACACACCGGGTCGTCGCAATGGTTGCAGGCCATGGAGATATTGAGCCGCTGGTAGGACGGCCACGAGCCGCCCTCGACGTAGCCGACCGAGCGGAACGCGATGTGCGCCGGCAGGTTGTTCTTCTCCGAACAGGCCGCCTCACAGGCGTGGCAGGCGATACAGTGGTCGGCGGTAAAAAAGAAACCGTGCTGCTTGTAACGGTTCGGGTTCTCGGCGATGCCGGTGTCGCCATTGATATTGAGCGATTGGTCGCGCAGTGCATTGCCTTCCGGCACCGTCTCGATCGGCTGACCATAGCGGTTGGTGGCCGGGTGCGCGACGTTCGGCACGAAGGCATAGGCTTGTTCTTTGGGGCGGGGTTTAAACATGGTTGACCTCACGCCATGAGTCCCTTCTCCCTCTGGGAGAAGGATAGGATGAGGGGATAGTTTCGAAGGGTTTGAAAATCCCCTCACCCCCGCCCTCTCCCGGAGGGAGAGGGGGAAGAGCGAAACAAGTTTGGTCACTCGGCCTCATTTCTAGTAACTCCGCGCCGCCACGTTCTGCTGCGCGGCCGCGTCCTGGTCCGCGGCCAGTTCGATGCGCGCCGCGCACTGCTTGTACGCCGGCTGGCGCGAGTGCGGATCAAGCAGGCCGAGCGAGACACGATTGACGCACTCGTGGAAATGGAACGGGATGAACACCGCATCCGGCGCCACGCGCTGGGTGAGCTGCACCATGACCACGGCATCGCCGCGCCGCGAGGTGAGGCGCGCGTAACTGCCGTGGCGGATGCCGAGACGCGCGGCCGCGTCCGGGTTCATCTCCATGTACGGCGTGGGCGAGAACTTGTTGGCGTTGCCGACCTTACCGGTGCGGGTGCGGGTGTGGAAGTGCTCCACCACCCGGCCGGTGTTGAGCCAGAACGGGTATTCCGCGTCCGGGCGCTCGTTGTTGTCGATGAACGGCAGCGGAATGAGCCTGGCCTTGCCGCCCGGATACTGAAATACACAATCGCTATAGAGACGCGGCGAACCCTTGTCGGCGCCATCGACACACGGCCATTGCAAGCCGCGGCTCTGCTCGATCTTGGCGTAGCTCATGCCGGAGATATCGAGGAAGCGGCCCTTGGAGAGCTGCTTCATCTCCTCGAACACGCCCTCGGCGGTTTCCGGGAATCGGATCTTGCGGCCCTGCTCGAAACGCTTGGCGACCTCGTTGAAGATCCACAGATCCGGTTTCGAGTCGCCGTGCGGCTTGCACACGTTGCGGATCAAATTCACGCGCCGCTCGGTGTTGGTGAAGCAGCCTTCTTTTTCGGCCCACACCGCCGCCGGCAGGTACACGTGGCTGTACTCGTTGGTCTCGACATCCTGATAGGCGTCCTGCACCACCAGGAATTCGAGCTTTTCGAGGGTCTTGCGGATACGCGCGGTGTTCGGCATCGAAGTCATGGGATTGGTGGCGATCAGCCACAGTCCCTTGATCTGGCCGGTCTCGATGGCCGGCAGAATATCGGTCATGAACATGCCGCGCTGCTTGGGGAAGAACTCCGGGTCGATGCCCCAGAATTTCGCGACCTCTTCACGGTCTTTCGCTTTTTCCAATGCCCGGTAGCCGGGCAGGCCGGAGCACGACGACCACTCGCGCGTGCCCATGGCGTTGCACTGGCCGGTGATGGACAGTGACGAGCCACCGGGCTTGCCGATGTTGCCGGTGATGAGATTGAGGTTGTTGATCGCCACCACGCCGTCGGAGCCATGGGTGGACTGGTTGATGCCCATGGTCCAGATGGTCATGGCTGCTCCGGCCCTGGCATAAACACGCGCGACGTTGCGAATGGTGTCTTCGTCGATGCCGCAGATCTGCGCCGCCGTGGTCGGGTCGTATTGCTCGACCAGCGCCTTGAATGCCTCGAAGCCTTCGGTGTGGGCAGCAATGTAATCCGGCTTGTGCAGGCCCTCTTTCAGAATCACATGCGCCAGCGCGTTCAGCAGCACCAGGTCGGTGCCGGGCGCAATCGGCAGATGCAGGTCGGCCATTTGCGCAAACATGGTGACGCGCGGGTCGATCACGATCACCGGGAACTTGCGCTTCTCCAGCACCTCGCGCAGCCGCCAGTAGATGATCGGGTGCTGCTCCGGCAGGTTGGAGCCGATCGCCAACAGGCACTCGGTGTGGTCGAAGTCGTCGTAGCAGCCGGGCGGGCCGTCGCTGCCGAACGAGCGCTTGTAGCCGGACACCGCCGACGACATACACAGCGTGGTGTTACCGTCGTAGTTGTTGGTGCCGATGACGCCGCGCGCCAGCTTGCCGAGGGTGTAGAACTCCTCGGTCATGATCTGACCGGTCGAGACAATCGCGAAACTGTCGCGCCCGTACGTGTCCTGGATGCGTTGCATTTCCGCGGCGCTGTGATCGAGCGCCGCGTCCCAGCCGGTCGCGCGGAACGGTTCAAAACGTTGCGCGCGGATCAATGGCCGATCGCCGCGCCCGGGAGTCTGGCGGAACAGTTCGTGCTCGAAGATGCCCTTGATGCAGAGCTTGCCGCGATTGACGTCGGCATCGGCCACGCCGCGCGAGGCGACCGGCGTGCCCGCGCCGTTCAGACCGACTTCGATCGAGCAGCCGGTGGAACAGTAGCCGCAGGTGGCGTACTTCCACTCAACCACGCCCTGGTCGGCGATCTGGATCGGGTTCTTGTCTTTTCTTCCGAAAAGCATCTTTGGTCAATCCGAGTGTTTAGTTTTGAGTTTTTAGTGTTTAGTAAATGAAGCGCGCTGTGCGCGCCCTTTAACTAAAAACTCACAACTCATAACTCAAAACTGTTTTATTTGTTCTGGCAGCCATCGTCGGGCGCCAGCGAGAGAAACACCGTCTCGCCCTCGACGCGCACCGGAAAGCGCGCGGCGCAGCCTTCGTCCGGCGCCACCGCCAGCCCGGTGTCGAGATTGATTTTCCAGTCGTGCAGCGGGCAGGCCACCTTGTTGCCATACACGATGCCCTGCGACAACTGCCCGCCCTTGTGCGGGCAGCGGTCACGCAGCGCGAACACCTCGTCGTCAGCGGTGCGGAATACCGCGATGTCGCCGTCCTTGGTGCGCACCACGCGCGCGCCTTGTTTCGGGATATCGGCGAGGGTACCCACTTCGATCCAACCGGTTTGTGGTTGCTGCTTTGCTGCGTTCATGCTGCTCATTCTTTGCCTCTCAGGTAGGGTGCGTCCCACGCACCGTTCACAGTCGTTGATC
>CAYHES010000081.1:0-11222 GCA_964355495.1 uncultured Acidiferrobacterales bacterium | reverse complement strand
TTGTCCTTCGGGTCCAGATTGATGACAGCGCGCGCCATAAAAGCTCCTCCGGAAATTCGGCATCACAGATATTTAGAAAAGTATAGCAACAACCACGGCGTGGGTCGAACATCCCTCGCGCCCGCGGCGCCTTCGAACCTGACGGTGCAATAGGAGGAGACATGCGCAAGTTTCTACATTCCATTTTCATTGTTCTCGTTCTCGGATGGAGCATGTCGTTCGCGCCGGCCGCGGATGCGGCGGTGCCGCTCCCCTGGTCCACGACCTACAACTGCCCCGACTGGAAGCAATCGGACGGGTTGAGCGAGCAGGCCGTGAATTGCAACGGCCTCGCCGGTTGGGGCGGCTGGACCACGCCGAACGGCAGCGAGGAGCAGATTACAGCGGCAGCCAATTTCCCGAGCGGTGGCGGCGGCAAGGGACAGCGGCACTGGATCGGCGACGGCCGAAACAACCTGAGCGGAGGAAGCAGCGTTGTTTTCACATCGCCGCAGAAAGAGCTCTGGATACGTTGGTACATGCGCTATGAGTTCGGGTTCCAGTGGGATCCGCTGACGCACCACAAGTGGATCTATGTGAGCCCCCACTACTATGTGACCACGAGCGAGCCCCCTGTTGTGTTTGATTGGGAGGGCTGGGACACAGCCAGCATATGGACCGTGGGCGGGGATTGCGCGGGCTCCAACCGCTGTGCGTCAACGCCGGGCAGCGGATGGAACACCGTGATGGCGAGTGGTCCGCTGGACGCCAACGGGAATCGGCAATCCGACGGTCAGTGGCACGCCTATGAAGTCCATCTGAAGTTGAACACGCCGGGTATCGCGGACGGCGTTGCCGAGACCTGGATTGATGGCATCCGGCGCATCTCCGCGACCGGCATTGACTTCATTCGAACCGGCGGCTGGACCTACCTTGCCATGGCCGAGAACGCCGGATACGCGGCCAACGGGCGAGACGCGTACGTCGACTACGACGATGTTGTTATCAGCACGACCGGCTACATCGGCCCGCTGCCCACCGACACCCTCGCCCCCGCGGCGCCTTCGAACCTCACGGTGCAATAGGAGACAACATGCAAACCGCGCTTCCTTACCATGCCCTCACTGTGCTGATCGCCGTGCTGATCGTCCTTGCGCCGCACAAGGCGAGCGCCGCGGTGAATCTCCCCTGGTCCACGACCTACAACTGCCCCGATTGGACTTGGACCGGTGAACCAAACTTAAACTGTGACGGTATAAGCAATGACACGGGTGGGACCTGTGATAATGGTGTTGGAAGAGAACAGATAACTGCTGCTGCAAATTATCCCAGCGGTGTTGGCGGAAAAGGGCAGAGGCATTGGATGGGTGATGGTGTCAACAATGTTAGTAGTGGTTTGTTGCCTTATTTTACATCTCCCCAATCTGAGTTATGGGTCCGCTGGTATATGCGTTATGAGCAAGGCTTTCAGTGGAGTGAATTGGTGAATCAGAAGATACTCTATTTTGACCCGGTAACCTTTCCTCGTTTAATTGTGGAATATTATGAGCAAGATAGGGTTCGGATTTACTCCTATGCCACTAATCAAGGTTATCCTTCTTCTGTCGGCAAGGGATGGAATGCCGTTATGGCTAACGGTGGTACAGACACCAATGGAAACAAGACCTCTGATGGCCAATGGCACCTCTGGGAGTTCCATGTAAAAGTGGACACCAATGGCAGTAACGGCATTCTTGAATTATGGATCGACCAGAAGAAAGCCATTGATGTAAACAACGCCAATCTAGCTGCAGCGCCTCTAACAAATGTACTGATAGGATCGAATGGGTTTACTCCCAGCAATGGCCGTTGCATGTATATTGATTATGATGACATAGCAATCAGCAACACAGGCCCGATCGGGCCCTTGCCCACCGACACCCTCGCCCCCGCGGCGCCTTCGAACCTCACGGTGCAATAGGGGGAAACATGCGCGAGTCAACACGCTCCAGTCCCTTCGCGCTCTCGGAGTTCCGACGGCTTGCGTTTCCCGCGCGCCCATCTCTTTCCGTGAGCAAGTGGAAACGAGCCGGGCTGTTGGTCTGGGCCCTCTCGGTCGCCGCGCCGGTCTCCGCCGAGACTCTTCTCAGCGGACCAGCGACGCTCGACAAAGCCGGCGAGACTTACGTATTGACCCAGGACGTGAGCGCCCCGGGCACCGCATTCACCATCGCCGCAAGCGATGTCACGCTCGATCTGGGCGGACATACGGTTGTCTACAACACCGCGCCGAGCAGCGTGCCGGTCTACGGCGTGTATGTGAACGTGCTGCGCAACCATGTCACGGTTCGCAACGGCACCATCCTTCAGGGCGCGGGCGCCTCGGCGCGCTCGCCGGCGGTGTTCATCTACGGCGGCACCGCGACGGGGCAGCACGAGCTGTACGACCTCGTCATCGGCGTGCGCGGCGATCAGACCCACGGCATTGACGTGGGCTTCGCCGGCTACACCTTCAACAACTCCAAGGTCCACCACACCTATGTGCAGGTGACGGGCGGGGTGCCGGTGGATTGCAGCAGCGGCGGACCCGCCGGTATTGCGCTCTCAGCCAGCGCAAACGGCGGTGTCGAGGCCCATGACAACATCGTCGTGGACGCCCACGTGGGCATCAACGCCGTGGGCGTGGGGAGCGAGGCCGGCAGCAACCCCTCGCGCCTCTACCGCAACCTGATCCAGCACCGCCGTCGCACCGGCTGCAAGGGACCCTACGGCATCGGCGTGCAGGGCATCTCCCACGGGGTTGAGGTGGACGCCAACCAGATCGTGAGCGACGACGGCCGCGGCATCATCGTCGCCGGCTGGGGCCAGGGCTCGGCCGCGGGCGCGAGCGGCAACAGCGTGCACGACAACCGCATTGATGTGTGTTACTCCACGCTCGCGACCGGTGGTTTCTACCCCGAGAACAGCGTCTACGGCATCCGCGACCGTTACCACGCCGGCGACAACCGCTTCGAGAACAACATCGTGATGGTCACGAACGATATCAGCGACCCCGGCAACGATCATGTGCGCGGCTTCTACATCGGCAGCGACGCGGCCGACGCCGACATGCACGGCATCCTGGCGCGCGGCAACACCGTGATCGCCCGTAAGGGACTGGGCTACGGGACGATCCGGGCGTTCCACTTCGACTACGCCGGAGAGGTGACGATCGACGCCAACCAATACCTGACCGCGGGCGAGGTGCGCAACACCGGAAACGTGACCACCCTGACGTTTACCAACAACAGCGTCTTGGCGATCCCTTCCTCCGCTGCACTCGCGGCACCGAGCGGGCTCGCGCTCGCGCGCTGCCTCAACTCCTACGTCCTCACGTGGAATGCGAACCCCGAGGTCGATGTATTCGAATACGTGGTCTACCGCGACGGCGCGAAGCTGCCGATCTCGTCACGCGGCGGGATGTTCTACGTCGATATCGACGCCGCGCTCTCGGGGTCTCACACCTACGCCGTCAGCGCCCTCGCCCTCTCCGGCCTCGAAGGCCCGCGCAGCGCCGAGGTCTCCACCGCCAGCGCCGGAGCCTGTCTTGGCGCTATCGTCTCCGACACCGTGCCCCCCGCGGCGCCCACGAACCTGCAAGTGCAATAGGGAGGCAATATGCCGATGCAAGAACAGAGACATGGCGTTTGGGTACGCGCGCGGCGGGCGACGCTGGTCGCGGCGGCGCTGCTCGCGCTGCCATGCATTGCGGCGGCCGAGATCGTTTACCAGTACGACTTCGAAACCGCTGGCGGGCCGCTGCCGAACTTTTCCATCGCGGGCAGCCACGGCGTGCGCTGCAACGGGGTGGGGAGGGATTCGGCGTGCGCCTACGGCAACGTCGTCATGGACAACGACGCGCTGCCGCCTTATCCGGAGGTCCGGTTTCCGCGCCAGACCGGGACGCTGTTCGTGCGCTTCGACTTGAAGACGCCCGAGCACTTCTATCTCGGGCGCGGCGCGCACGGCTACTACCTCTACGATTCCGCCGATCGCGCCAACGGCATGGTGGTGATTGATCCCCATCCCGAGGGTGGGGTGCTGTCGCATCTGGAGAATGACGACTACACCAAGGTCATTCTGCGCGGCTCGGGTTACCACCGGATGAGCACCTCGTTCGAGGGCTTCAAGCCCAGGCGCCGCGGTGAATGGCATTCCTACCAGTTGATGATCGTCCCCTCCAACAAGGATCCGAGCGTGGGGCGGCTGAAGCTCTGGATCGACGGCGAGCTGGCGAACTTCGCCAAGACCGACACCGTGCCGGCCTACGACACGTTCTGGATTTCCAACTACTGGCACAGCCTGATCTACGTCCCGCAGGACGATCCCAACTACGGCAATCTCCACGAGGCGCAGACCGCGCCGCTCCATCCGGCCTTCGAGTTGTTGCTGGACAACCTCACGGTCGCGACGGAATTCGTCGAGTCGGGGGCCGAGCGCTACCAGATCGAGCGCGTGCGCTACTCGGGCTTCGCCGCCGGGGCGTTCAGCGTCAACTTCGACACCACCATGCGCGCCACGGCCAAAGTGGAATGGGGCGAGACCGCCGCCTACGGCAACGAATCGTCGCAGACGGCGGCCGGCTATTTTCACGCGCTCAACATCGCGGGGCTTGTGCCCAACAGGACCTATTACCTGCGCCTCAGCGCGGTGGATGCGACCGGCCGCACGATCTCCTCGGCGCTCACCTTTGCGACCGACGCCAACAACACCGTGCCGGTCTTCACCTTCCCGGAATGGAAGGCGGAGGTGTACCAGAACCTGGACCTTTCCGGCGTGCCGGTGCTGGTGCGAAGCGTGAAGGATCTCGACCACGTTTCCTGGTCGCCGCAGGACTCCGACGACCTCGTGCGCACCGATCAGCCCATGTCGGTGCGTTACAGTAAGCAGCAGCATTTCACCGCCGGCACCTACAGCTTCAAGGTCGGCGCCTATGACGGGATTCGCGTGCTCGTGGACGGCGACACCAAGATCAACGCCACGGCGAGGACGCAAGGCTTCAACCGGCGGCGCGATTTCAACCTCACGCTCGCCGAAGGCCTGCACGACATCGCGGTCGAGCACATCATCTACCGCTACGACGACTGGGAACGCACCAACAGCAAGTTTGTCAATTTCACGATCGCGCCGCAGGACCAGGCGCCGCCGCGCCTGCTCACGCACGCGATCTACAACCTGCCGACCTATCTCCCCGATCAGCCGTTCTTCGCCGGCCGCTGCGACGAGGATTGCCGCGTGGTTATCGACTACGGTGCGGATACTTCTTATGGACAGCAGCTCGTGGCGACCGGCGGCGACGGTCTGGGAACCGCGGTAAGCCCGCGACCGGCGGCGCGCTTCCCAGCGCTCGCGCCGGGTGCCACCTATCACTACCGCCTGACGCTGTCCGACAACCTCGGCAACACGCGCGTCCTGCCGGATCGCACGTTCACCGTCGGCGACACGATCCCGCCGCGCAAGATCGCCAACCTGCGCGCTGCGCGGGCCACGCCGACGAGTCTGCGCCTCACGTTCAGAGCGCCGGGCGAGGACAGCAAGAACGGCACCGCCGCGCAATACGACCTGCGTTACACGCTGGACACCCCGCTCACGATCCAGAACTGGGAGAGCGCGACACGCGTGGCGAATCTCCCCGCGCCCCAGTCCGGTGGCAGCACCGAGACCCTCACGCTCGACGGCTTCCCGGAAGGCCCGACGTACCATTTCGGCGTCAAGGCCATCGACGACAACGGCCAACCAGCGCTGCTGTCCAACATCGCCGCCGCGCCCGCCGCCGCCGAGATCATGGACCTCGACGGCGACGGTTACGGCGTCGGTTCCGCCCTCGGCCCCGACTGCGACGACTACGACGCATCCGTGGCGCACGTGAGCGACGCCCTCGCGTCAGGCTATTGCCTCGGCCACCGCGCGTCCGTCGCGGTCGATGCCACGCCGCCCGCCGCGCCTTCAAACCTCACAGTGCAATAGGGGGCAGCATGCACAAACACGCCGGCCGCTTCGTCATTCTGCTTCTTGGGTGGGCAGCACTTATTCCGTTAACGGCGCACGCAGCAGACTACTACGTCTCCCCGACCGGCAGCGACACCAACCCCGGCACGCTCGCGGCCCCGTGGCGGCACATCGCTTATGCGACCTGCGGGGGCTCGTATCTCTGCCCGATCGCTACGAACAATCCGAACAAGCTCAAGGCGGGAGATACGCTCTACCTGCGCGCGGGGGTCTACAACGAGAGCAACATCCGCTTCGCGAACTCCGGCGCGGTTGGCGCGCCGATCACGGTGGCTTCCCACCCGGGGGAGACGGCCGAGATCGACGGCGGCTATACGGCAATCAGCCAACTGACGGGTAAGGGGCACATCTTTTTCGTGGACGGTCCCACTATCGCCAACGGCTCCGTCAATCACGTGGTTATCGAACGCCTCACCATGCGTAACGCGCGCAATGCCATGGTGATGGTGGGGGAGAACTACGGACCCGCGAACGTCGTCATCCGCGACAACGAGTTCATCGGCCTCGTGAGCAACGACAACTCCGGCTGCGTGTTCGTGAACGGGGCGAACCACGTTCAGGTCACCAACAACACGATGCACGGCTGGAGCTGCGTCGCCGGGTCGTCGTGTACCTCGGCGGCGGGCGTGCATATCTTCAATGGCAAGACGCTCGCGATTCGCAACAATCATTTCTACGGCCTGCGTGCGGGCATGTACTGGAAAAGCGGGCCCGACAACAACGAGATCACGATCTTCGAGAACAACCTGGTGCACGACGCACACCAAGGGGCCATGTCCAATCATCGCGGGACGATCATCCGCAACAACCTGATGTACAACCTGACCGGCAGCGGTGTCCAGGTCTTCGAGGAGAGCGCCTCCTGCGACCGCCTGGTGACGCCCGACAACCGGATCACGCACAACACGATCGTCACCGCCCCGACCGGGATCTTCCTCACTCGCAGCCAGGCCTGCGCGGGTGCCGTGAACACCGTGGTGCTGGACAACCTGATCGTGGATTTCACGAACGGCGAGCACAGGGGGTTGAGCGTCTGGCCCTACTATGTCCCGCAGTACGGCGGGAGCGGCGTGGACACGAGCAACACCACCTTTGATCACAATCTGATCTACGCGGCGGCATATCCCTCGCCGATCCGGGTCCTCGGCAACTACTACGCGGCAACCGCCGCGCCGCTCACGGGGACGGGCAACATCCAGCAGGCCCCCGTGTTTATCGATGCCGCGAACGGCGACTACACGCTCACCGCCGCCAGCCCCGGCAAGAACGCCGCCAGCGACGGCACCGACATGGGCGCGCTTATCTGTGCCGTGGGGCCGAATCCCACCTGCGCCGGCTTCGGCGACACCCTCGCCCCGGCCGCGCCTTCGAATCTCACCGTGCAATAACAAAGGAGCGCTGATGCGCACAACCAAGGTCACGCTCGCAATCCTGATGAGTCTCGGCGGCGCGCTCGCCGCGACGGTGGCGCAGGCCGCCGATTACTACGTCTCCCCGACCGGCACGGCCACGTGGGCGCAGTGCACGAATATCGCTACACCGTGCTCCTGGCAGACGGCGATGGCCAACGCCGCCGGCGGCGACACGGTCTATTTCCGGGGCGGGGTCTACGAACCGGGTGAAGGCCGGCTGTTCGATGAGCCCGCGATGCACCCCGATCACAGCGGGACGGCGGCGAACGCGATCGTGCTCAAGGCCTATCCCGGCGAGATGCCGGTCATTCACGAGGCGTACCGCCCCGGGGCGGTGGCGCCGGCGAGCAACACCGACCCGGCGCTCGGTTGCTTCCGCAACAGCTACGTGACCTGGGACGGGTTCACGATTGTGCGCAACCTCGACAACGGCTACCAGGCCTCCGCGGTCGTGCGCTTCGAGCTGTCGGACCATTGCACGATTACCAACAGCGACCTGATCGGCCGGCCGCACATGGACCAGTACAACGGTTCGTTGATCCACATCGTTCAGAGCAGGCACATCACCATCGCCAACAACAAGCTGCACGGCATGTCGCGCGACCCGAACGCGGTGGCGACGACGGTCAACACCAGCGCGATCTGGTCGTTCAACTTCGACCACGTGAACATCTTCAACAACGATTTCTACGACAACTACGGCAACATCAGCACCAAGGCCGGCACCAGTTTCCTGACCGTCCACCACAACCACATCTGGAACTGCGGCTCCGCGGCGGTGCGCGCCGTCCCGCAAATCGAAGGCACGACTGACATTCATATTTACCAGAACGTGATCCGGGATTGCCCGCTGGTGCTGGACTCCCCGGACCCATTCGCACTCCTATATAACCTGCGCCTGTACAACAACACCATCTATAACGCCGGCGGCGGGATGCTGGCGAACATCGGCTCGCCGTCCTATCAATGGCACCGCAACACCGAGGTCTTCAACAACATTTTGTCGAACCGCGGCGGCGGCAACCCCTTGCTGGTGCGCTACTTCAACTCGCCGAACCCCGCCGAGATGCCGACCTACGCCGACAACAACGACTTCCACGGTGGCGGGCACTGGAATCTCAACTACCAGACGGACTACACGACACTCGCCGCATGGCAGGCCGCCTCCGGTGTGGACCTGCACTCCATTGTCTCGGATCCCCTGTTCGTCAGCGCCGGTGGCACAAACCCGGGAGACTACAAGCTCCTGGTGAATACCCCCGCCCGCACCGGCGGGCGTGGCGGCGTTTATGCGACGGTGCTGGGCGCTTACATCACGGGCGATGAGCTAATCGGTTATTCGCCTTCTTACGTCGCCGACACAAACCCGCCCGCGGCGCCATCCAACCTCACGGTGCAATAGGAGAACGCCATGCGCGGCATCAAGGCTACGTTTGCAACCATGGCCGGCCTCGTAGGCACCTTCGCCGCCTCGGCGCAGGCCGCGGACTACTACGTCTCCCCGACAGGCGCGGCCGCGTGGGCGCAGTGCACAAATATCAATACGCCTTGCTCCTGGCAGACGGCGATGGCCAACGCCGTTGCCGATGACGTGGTGTTCTTCCGCGGCGGGACTTACGACTTGGGTACGTTCACCAACAATACCGGCAATATGAAAGACACCAAGATGTATCCGGCCCACTCCGGCACCCCGGGGCATCCCATCACGTTTATCGCACAGCTAGGCGAGACACCGGACGTGACCGGGACTGTTACCGAGACCTCGCAGCAGGCGTGGTTCGGGTGCGGCGGAAAGGATGACGCGGAAAACCGCGATTACATCACCTGGGACGGTTTCAGCGCGACGATGAAGGTGAACAACGTGAACGGTGTGGGCGCCGAGACGGCGATATTCCGGGTGGCGGGCGATCACTGCACGATAAGGAATAGCCGCTTTACAGGAGTTGATGTCGGCAATTGGAACCACAACACGGCATTCGTGCGAATAGAAACTGCCACGAACGCAACGATTGAGAATAATTATTTTCGTGACTTGCTGTCCGCGTCCTACAGTGCCGTAAATACGGCAGCGATCTATTTCAACATGCTGTCGAACGGAACGACAGTCAAGAATAACACTATTGAAAATTGCGAAGGCGGGATATACGGCAAAGGAAATTCGGCGAATGTGAGCATCTACAACAATTTTGTTTTTGACACATCTGGAACTGCGTTGCAAGGCCTGTGGTATACCAGATCTGCCGCAACCGGTGAGTCGGTAACGACAAGGAAAGTCCATCAAAACATCATTAGCGGATACGCCGCAGCAATTCACTTTGAAGCGGGCATACCAGTCACTGGCTCACTCATCTTCAACAACACCATTTACTCGGCTAACGACACGTATGACGGCATCTTTGTAGATAATTTGCAGACCAACACGGAGGTGTTTAACAACATCGTCGTAAATCGAAGCCCTTCCTTGCGGTACTACGACGCTACGGTGTCGTATTCCGATCGCAATGCCTTTTACCGAGCCGCGGGCAATGTCTGGAATCGCAACTATTCAACGGACTACACCTCGCTCGCGGCGTGGACCGCAGCCACCGGCTTCGATGCGAATTCGATAACCTCCGATCCGCTGTTCGTCAATGCCGGCGGATCGAACCCGGAAGACTACAAGCTTCAGGTGAATTCCCCAGCCCGCACCGGCGGGCGCGGTGGTGCCTATGCGACAGTCATGGGCGCCTACATCACGGGCGATGAGGTGATCGGCTATTCACCGACGTATGTCGCCGACGCCCTCGCGCCGGCGGCACCCACGAACCTCACGGTGCAATAGGGAAGCGACATGCGCAGATCAATACCTGGTGTCTTCGTTGTTCTGCTGCTGGCAACGGCATGCCTCCTTCCGCAGAAGGCTCATGCCGTCGTTTTCTTATCCGAGAACTGGGATACGGGCACACCGCCCGCCGATTGGCCGTGCAAGAATTTCCCAAATGCCTATACAACCAGCACCTTTAACGGATGGGAGTCAAAGGACTACGACTTGGATACCTTTGGTGATGCCGGCAGCCTTTCAGGACTTTCAACTACGATCTTCCATTCGCCGCCCAGGTCATATTATCAACACAGGCCGGCCAACAACTATGCTACCTGTGACATAGGAAAATACCTGCCGCAGCCTTATCCCACAACAATCAATCTTCGCTTCTACATATATTTCACAGACAACTGGAGCCACTTCAATGAAGCACTCGCGGGAGAAGTTGTGCATCTTATTTTTTTGGGTAGACCAATATCAGGCGCTGGCTGGAAATTGGACATACGAGAATATGTGTCGGAACAATGGCCCTATGAGTGCAGTCGTGCTACTCAGCCTCCTCCGAATATGTATTTCTTTCCCTCATTCGCCGCACGCGGAACCAATCCGTATGATTGCTTCAATTTGATCCACCATCTAAACGAATGGCAATGTGTAGAAATCAAGGCGGATGCCGCCAACGACAGATATAGCTTGTGGATCAACGGAGACCAAAAGGTAAACAACGTAAGCACTCCTGTTGATACCACGATCGACAGAATCGTGATATCCGGTTGGAACTCCCTGTTACGTGACTATACTGGGGACTTTTATATCGACGATATTGTTGTCGCCGATAGCTACATTGGATGCGGGACGTCGCCCGACACCTTCGCACCCGCGGCGCCCACGAACCTTACGGTGCAATAGGGAGGCGACATGCGTAACCACTTCTCAACACACAGGAATGTTCCGTCTCACCCAATCGGGGTCAGTTTTGACCTCCTAATTCTCACCTAATC
>CAYHES010000080.1:0-11235 GCA_964355495.1 uncultured Acidiferrobacterales bacterium | reverse complement strand
ACCGCCACGTCCATGATCGGCGTGATCGCGCTCGCCGGCATCGTGGTGCGCAACTCGCTGCTGCTGATCGACTTTATCCTCGACTTCCGCCGCGAGGGCCACGAGCTGCGTGAGGCCGTCATCCAGGCCGGCGCCACGCGCATGCGCCCGATCCTGCTCACGGCGTTCGCCATCATCCTCGGCACCTTCATCATGGTGTTCGATCCGGTGTTCGGCGGGCTGGCGGTGTCACTGATCTTCGGCACCTTCGCCTCGACGGTGCTGACGCTGTTCGTGATTCCACTGGTGTACTATCTGTACGAACAGCGCCAATCGCGGAAGAGTTGACGGGGCGTCCCGCAGCCGCCGCCCCGTCAACAGGACCAGCCTGCCGCTGCCCATGCGCGGCAGGTGTTTGCTATTTCCACGGGTTCGCCCGCCCCCATTCCAGCCATAACCGATTGTATAGACGACATTTCTTTACTTCGCCCATTCCCGGTATTATTCTTGCATATAAAATTCGGGTTAATGGTTGTCTCGCAACCACAGGAATTCGGTGGCATTTTTCTGCGTTGCCGACGAACAAAAAATAAGGAGCAGGCATCCGATGCGCGCACCAACACCTCTGTCAGACCTGGTTTCCAAATCCACGCGCCTGAGCGTCATTCTTGGTCTGACGGTCGCGAGCGGCCTGGCCAGCGCCCTGGTGGCCTCGCGCCCATCCCACGCCGAGGATGACTATGTTCGCAGCATGCGCTCGGAGGGCCAAAAGCTCGAACAACTGGATCGGCGTCCGGCCACGACTGCCGAGAAAAATGCCGACAACGCTATCAAGGACTTCGAAACGGCCTTGATGCAGGATTCTCCGGACAGTTACCGCATCTATCAACAACTGTCCCCTGAGAAACGACAGGCAGCCTTCAAGTTTTACCTGGAAGAACACAATCTAAAAACCGTCCGGCGCCGGATCATCGACCTTCGCCTCGGCCTCTGACCCCATCCCATACCTGGAGTTATCCCATGCTGCGATCTGTCGCCTATTTCGTGTACACGCTGTTGCTCGTAACCACCGCCACTGTTCATGCCGCCGATGCGTTCGAGATCAAGATCACCGAAAACCTGCCGTATCTGGACGTTCAACACGACGGCAAAACGGTTCGCATCCAGCGCGTCCAGGACGAGGAAAACCTCCTCACCGGCGGTTTTGCCAAGACCTCGCGCAAGTGCCCGCCTTTCTGCGTGCACAGCATGCGGGTCGCGCCCGGCGTGGCCACCGTGGGCGAGCTTGAGTTGCTCGACTTCATCAAGACGCGCGTCGCGCCCGGCACCGGTCTCCTGATCGATGCGCGCGCGCCGGAGTGGTACACCAAGGGCACGATTCCAGGATCGGTCAACATCCCTTTCTTCGTGTTCCAGAAGGACAGCAGCGACCCGGAGATGCAGTTCGTGCTCGACCAGATTGGTATCAAGCCGCGCACGCCGGGCGTCATCGAACGCCTGTGGGCCTCGATCAAACGCCTGTTCGGTGTGGAAGTGAACGAGAACGCCATGAACTGGGATCTAAGCAAGGCGAAGCATCTGCTGCTGTGGTGCAACGGCCCCTGGTGCGACCAGTCGCCGCGTGCCATTCGCGCCCTGATCAAGCTCGGCTATCCGGAAAGCAAGCTCAGCTATTACCGCGGCGGCATGCAGGACTGGCTGGTATTGGGTTTGACCGTGGTCGTTCCGGGTACGGAACCGGCGGTGCCGGCGCCAGCCGCCAAGTAACCACGCTGTTAAAGCAGGGGGCATCCGCCCCCTGCTTTCAGTACATCTCCACCGGGTCCACGTCCAGCGACCAGCGCACCTTGCGTCCGAGTTTCTCGTTTTCGAGTTGCAGCAACCAGGCCTTCAAAAAATCGTGCAGCGCCTTGCGTGCGCCAGCCTGCGCCAGCAGTTGCGCGCGATACCGCCCGGCGCGCCGTTCCATGGGTGACGGCACCGGGTCCATGAGGCGCACGACCTCGGCCTCCGCCAGGGCTTGCGCATGGCCGTGCGCGGCGCGCAGGAAGGCGAGCGCCGCGTCCGGCTTGGGTGACTCGGCGCGCAACAGCGCGAGATGCGCGAACGGCGGATACTGCGCCGCCTGCCGTTCGGCCAGCGCATAATTCCCGAACTCGCGGTAGTCGTGGTGGGCGAGCGCCGCGAACGCCGGGTTGTCCGGATGAAAGGTCTGGATCAGCACCTCGCCCGGCTTGTCGGCGCGGCCGGCGCGGCCGGCGACCTGCACCAGTTGCTGCACCAGCCGCTCTTCGCTGCGGAAATCCGCGCTGTACAGGCCCTGGTCGGCATTCAGCACTCCGACCAACGTCAGGTTCGGAAAGTCGTGGCCCTTGGCGAGCATCTGCGTGCCGACCAGGATATCGGCCTCGCCGGCGTGTACGCGCCGTAATTTTTCTTCGAGCGAACCCTTGCGGCGCGTACTGTCGCGGTCGATGCGCTCGATGCGCGCCTGCGGAAACAGGCGCACGAGCGCCGTCTCGATGCGCTCCGTGCCCGCGCCGATGCCGTGCAGGTTGCCACTGCCACACGCCGGACAGGTCGCAGGCAGTTGCGCCTCGGCACCGCAGTGGTGACAGCGCAGCTTGTGGCTGCGCTGATGGATCGTGAGACGTGCATCGCAGCGCTTGCAGGGCGCCAGCCAGCCGCAGTCGTGACACATCAGCACCGGCGCAAAACCGCGCCGGTTGAGAAACAGCAGGCTTTGCTCGTTGCGCTGGAGGCGCGCTTGTAACGCCTCGATCAACGGTGGCGAAATACCTTCATTGAGCTTGAGACGTTTCAGGTCGAGCAGCGTCACCCGCGGCGGTTGCGCGGCGCCGGTACGCTCCGGCAGACTCAGTAACCGGTAACGTCCCTGTTGGGCGTTGTGCAGGCTCTCCAGCGCGGGTGTGGCCGAGCCGAGCAGCACCGGCAGAGTTTCGAGGCGCGCGCGCTTGATGGCCACGTCGCGCGCGTGATAGCGGAAGCCATCCTGTTGCTTGAACGAGGCGTCGTGCTCCTCGTCGATGATAATGAGCGCCAGTTTCGGCATGGGCGTGAACACCGCCGAACGCGTACCGATCACCACCGCGGCCTGTCCCAGGCGCGCCATCTGCCAGGCGCACAGGCGCTCGCTTTCGTTCAGGCCCGAGTGCATGACGGCCACCGGCGCATTCAGCCGGCCCTCGAAGCGTGTTACCAGTTGCGGTGTCAGCCCGATCTCCGGCACCAGCACCAGCACCTGACCGCCGCGCGCCATGACCTCTTCGATGGCACGCAGGTAGACCTCGGTCTTGCCGCTGCCGGTGACACCGAGCAGCAGCAGGCACTGAAATTTGCCGGCCGCGGCCTGGATCGCCGCACCCGCCTCTGCCTGTGCCGCCGAGAGTTGCGGCGCGCTGTGTTGCCCGGCCGGCCGCGGCGGCAGACACGGTTTCTCGGTAACGCGTACGAAACCGCGCGTCTCCAGTCGCTTCATGGCGTCGCGCCAGTTCTCGGCCACTTCGGCGAGCGCCGCTGCGCTCAGACCTTCGACATGCTCGCGCAATGTCTGTACCAGACGCTGCTGGAGCGGTGAGCGTTTGAGAGTCTCGGGTGGAAGCTGGCGTGCCTGATCTGTCAGTGCGTAGCGCTTCTCGCCCGCGACCGTGACCGGCAGACCGCGCCGCAACAGCACCGGCAATGCCGTTGCCATCACCTCACCGATCGGGTGGTGGTAGTAGGCGCTTGCCCAGGTGAGCAGCTCCATGAGCATGGGCGGCAGGAGCGGCACGGCATCCAGCAAGCGGCGGATGGATTTTAATTTTTCGCGTGGCAGGTCGCTTTCCGCCGTCACGCCCAGCACCACACCGACCGTTTCCTGTCTGCCAAACGGCACGCGCACGCGCGTTCCCGGTAACGGCACCGGCTCACCGGCGGACAGGAGGTAGTCGAAATGACGCGCGAGCGGCGAAGGAACGGCAACGCGCGCAATACGAGGGGCTACAGACATGCTGTGAATCTAACACAGCGTGCTCACCGCCCAATCGTGAAACATCCAGCTCCACGTTCATGAGCACCTGCAAAGGTGGGGCTAACTCATTGTTGTAAAACACCCCCATAGTTACTCACAGAATCTGTGGATAAGACTGTGCAACATTCAGGTGAATTTGAAAAATTAGGCCTTATGGCGGTTTTTTGACAATTTGATTAAAAATTAATCTGCTTTCAGATATACCGATAATTCAATAACTTATGTTAGATTAGCGAGCGCTGATGCAGGTCCGGTGGTGCACATACCACGCTATCGATGAAGTTCCGCGCAATTGTGAATAACCGCTTGACCGCGATTATTTGTTGTTCGGCCTTAAAGGCTGAATTCTACGGCAACAACCCGGGAGAATTGGAGATCAACGATGGCAACCAGGCTCGCCCACACCCAGGTACCGATTAATGATGTTATCGCCCGCCGCTGGAGCGGTCGGGCCTTCGACCCCCTCAAACCTGTCAAGCGCGAGCAACTTGTTGCCCTGCTCGAGGCGGCGCGCTGGGCGGCTTCCTGCTACAACGAACAACCGTGGCGCTTTCTGGTCTGGGACCGCAACGCCGACGCCAGCGGTTGGCAAAAGGCCTTCGGCTGTCTCGGAGAGTGGAACCAGAAATGGGCCGTGAATGCGCCGGTGCTGATGCTGTCCTGCGCGGGTAGTGTCTTCGAGCGCAACCACAAACCAAGCCGCTGGGGCCAGCACGACACCGGCGCGGCCGGACAGAACCTTTATCTCCAGGCTGCCGCCATGGGTCTCATGGCTCACCCGATGGGCGGTTACGACCCGGACAAGGCACGCGCGGCCTTTGCCATTCCCGAGGACTACACCCCGATGGCGATGATTGCGGTTGGCCACCCAGGGCCGGCGGACAGCCTCGAAGAAGAATATCGCATACTTGAAACCGCGGCGCGCAGCCGCAAGCCGCTCGCCGAGTGTTTCTTTGATGGCGCCTGGGGCGTTCCGGTCAAGACGGACTGAGCATGTCCCTGCATGATGCGGTCGCGCGCGCCATATCGCGGGTCACGGGTGAAAACTTCCGGCCCGAAGGCCGGCAGGGCGTGAGCGGCGGCGACATCAACACCGCCGAGATACTGGAAGGTGGTGGGCGACGCTACTTCGTGAAGTGCAACGACGCGGCGCGCCTTGCCATGTTCGAGGCCGAGTCTGATGGGCTCATTGAAATCGCCGACTCGCAAAGCGTGCGCGTCCCGCAACCGGTCTGCTCCGGCGCGCACGGCGGTCAGGCGTACCTGGTTCTCGAATACATCGATATCAACCGCGGCACCGGCAAGGCTGACGAACTGCTTGGCCGCCAGCTCGCCGCCATGCACCGCGGCACACACGGTCGCTTTGGCTGGCATCGTGACAACACCATCGGTTCGACACGCCAGATCAATACCCAAGAAGGGGATTGGGTAATGTTCTACCGCGAGCATCGGCTGCGCGTTCAACTCGATCTTGCCGACGAGAACGGTTATGGCGGAAACCTGGTACGGCGCGGTGAACAGCTTCTGGAAAAGCTGCCGGTGTTCTTTGCGAGTTACCAGCCGCTTCCGTCACTGCTGCACGGCGACCTGTGGGGAGGGAACCACGCAGCGCTGCCTGATGGCACACCGGTGATCTTCGATCCGGCCGTGTACTACGGCGATCGTGAGGCGGATATCGCCATGACTGAACTGTTTGGCGGTTACGGCCCGGGATTCTGCGCGGCTTATAACGAGGCTTGGCCGCTCGACCCCGGGTACCGCGTGCGCCGCGATCTCTACAACCTCTACCACGTCCTTAACCACCTGAACCTGTTTGGCGGCGGTTACCGCAGACAGGCGGAACAGCTTATCGATCGGTTGTTGAGCGAAACGTAGAGCCTGCCTTGCCGTTATTCGTGCAGGGCTGTTTTTTCCACCGGACAATCACGACTTGAAGCAAGTCCTGGCTCCGGTCGCGTGTCCTCTGGTTGAGGATTCAATTCCGTCCCTTGGCCTTCTTTTGCACAGGGCCGGCCATTATTAAACATCGACCTCAATCGCACCAACTCGCGTTCACTCGAGGAAGCGTGGCCCGTCGCCTCGGAGTCACCCGGGACATCGGGGCCGGGAATCTCGATAACCTTGATAGAAACGGCCTCCCGGGGAGATGCCGCTTCGATATTTGCTTGTGCGTGGAGGTATCCGGTGGCGACTATTGCCGACACAACGGACTGATAAACACCCAACGCGGCGACGATCACAAACATTATAGATGGATGAACCAGTGGCCTGGCGAAGCGCGGCAATACCCGATTGACTGCGGCGGTCGTCAGGTTGTACATCCAGCCAATCCCGATACCAATTGCAATCATCGCGAGCGGCCCGGCCAGTCCGGTTGCCAGAATGTTGAAGAGGGCAACGCGCGATCCATCGATAGCCGCGGGAATGGCATAAATGCCCGCGGCTATTCCGTTCCGGATATCCAGAAACCCGGTGAAGCCCAGATAAGCCAAGGCGAGATAGGCGCCGTAGGTAAGTATCCGGCCCGTTACCTCGAACGTTGTACCGAGTGTGCGGGCGCGGGCGCTGTCAATCCATGTCCGGTGATCTTCCATGGCCCCGAGCAACTCGGTGGCCAACTGATTTAACAACCGGATACCACCCGCACGATTGTCGTTCGTGATGCGGCCAATGGATGATTCGTTATTCCGTCGCCGCGTATTGTCAGTCGCCATCTATTATCCCTCCGGATACACTCCAGGCGTCCATCCCGTCCCTGGGTAAGCCGCAGCGCACCCGTCACCATTGCGCGGCTCGATGCCGGATTGCCCCCCCCATGACCTGCGCGCTGGATTACCTTGCGTAGAGAAGATTAACCAAGTCCGTATAAGCGCGGTTGCCGTATGTGCAGAACCGGAAGCCGGCGCCCTCGGTTTCAACACGCACGACCGCGGCCGAAATCTGATGCTCGATCTGGCGCTGGTTATAGACAAACCCGATGACGACCTCGACGAAGTCCCCCACAGCCAGACCTGTGACGTCCATTTCCACGAACGCGCCGACCAGGCTCATGTCATGAATCTTCCGGGCGATGACATAGGAAGCACCAACCTTAACAAGCAGGTTGCAGGGCACAGGCTTGCGAATGCTCGCGCGCTGCCTGAATGAGGCGCCCGCAGGTGGTTTTGATGGACTATCGCGGTAACCACGAGCGACACCATCGGCGACTGCATGTGTCAGCCAGACTTCGTCCCGAATGGCTCCTTGCGGATGTTCTGAGGTAGCACGTTTTTTGTCCATACCGGCCCTCCTTGATATATGCCGATTCTATAGACCAGGTTATGCCCAGGAGCAAATCGAGGTCAGCTGTGTCGCACATCGGCTCGCGGCTGGCTCTCCCGGTACGGTGATACCGGCCGATTCCGGCCATGCTCAGACGTGATACTTCCTGCTCTCGCTGTGAACGGCTTCGACCAGCGCAGCAACGTGATCGGGGTTTATGCCGGTGTGGATGCCGTGACCGAGGTTGAAAACATGCCCGCTGCCATGGCCGAAACTCGCCAGCACGGTTCCAACCTCGGCACGAATTCGGTCGGGTGAGGCGTAGAGTACGGACGGATCCATGTTGCCCTGCAGCGCGACGCGGTTGCCAACACGGGCGCGGGCATCCTTGAGGTCGGTGGTCCAATCAATGCCCAGGGCATCGCAGCCGCTGTCGGCCATGGCTTCGAGCCACTGGCCGCCGCCCTTGGTGAACAGGATCACCGGCACCTTGCGGCCTTCGGCCTCGCGCGTGAGGCCAGTGACGATCTCCTGCATGTAGCGCAGCGAGAACTCCCGGTAGTCGCGCGGCGACAGCGCTCCGCCCCAGGTATCGAACACCATCACCGCCTGCACGCCCGCGGCGATCTGGGCATTGAGGTATTCGGTCACGGCGCTTGCGGTGGTCGCAAGCAGTTGGTGCAGAAGTGCAGGCTGGTCGTACAGCATTTTCTTGATCAGTGCGAAGTCTTTGCTCGAACCGCCCTCGATCATGTAGGTGGCGAGCGTCCACGGCGAGCCGGCGAAGCCGATGAGCGGGACTTGGCCATCCAGCTCGCGGCGAATGAGGCGCACCGCATCCATGACATAGCGCAACTTGTCTTCGGGGTCGGGCACGGCGAGTCGCTTTACGTCCGCGGCGGTGCGCACCGGGTTTTTGAACTGCGGGCCCTCGCCGTCGGCGAAATAGAGGCCGAGGCCCATCGCGTCCGGGATGGTGAGGATGTCGGAAAAAAGAATCGCCGCATCCAGCGGGAAGCGCTGGAGCGGCTGGAGCGTGACTTCGCAGGCAAGCTCCGGCGTGGTGCACAGCTGCATGAACGAGCCGGCCTTCTCGCGCGTGGCGCGGTACTCGGGCAAATAACGCCCGGCCTGGCGCATGATCCAGACCGGCGTGACATCGACGGGTTCGCGCATTAGCGCGCGCAGGAAACGGTCGTTTATTAATGTTGTCATATGAGTTTCTGCCGCAAAGGCGCAAAGGACGCAAAGAAGACCGCAATGACCATTTAACTGCGGATCTGTTTTTACTCTGGATTTTCTTTGCGTCCTTTGCGTCTTTGCGGCAAAGAGTTATTAATACCTATCGGGGCAGGTCGGAACGACCCATCAGGAATTCATCCACGGCACACGCGCACTGGCGCCCCTCGCGGATCGCCCACACCACCAGCGACTGGCCGCGACGCATGTCGCCGGCGGCAAACACCTTGGTCATGGACGTCTGGTAGTTGGTCTCGGTGGCCTGCACATTGCCACGCGGATCGAGCGTGACACCCAGCTCCTTCAGCATACCTTCGTGTACCGGATGCACATAGCCCATGGCAAGCAACACCAGATCGGCCTTGAGGCTGAATTCGCTGCCGGCGATCTCGCTCATTTTCCACTGGCCTTTTTCGTCCTGCTTCCAGTCGAGGCGCACGGCATGGAGGGTTGTGACCTTGCCGTCCTTTCCGGCAAGACTCCTGGTGGCCACCGCCCAGTCGCGCACGCAGCCCTCTTCCTGCGAACTTGAGGTGCGCAGCTTGTTCGGCCAGTTCGGCCAGGTGAGCGGCTTGTCTTCTTTCTCCGGCGGCTTGGGCAGCAGCTCGAACTGGGTCACGGAGGCGGCGCCCTGGCGGATCGACGTACCCACGCAGTCCGATCCGGTGTCGCCACCGCCGATCACCACCACGTGCTTGCCCTGGGCGGTGAGCGCGACGCTGCCGGGGATGGTGTCGCCGGCATTGCGTTGGTTCTGCTGCGGCAGGAATTCCATGGCGAAGTGCACACCCTGAAGCTCGCGTCCCGGCACGGTCAGGTCGCGCGGGTGCTCGGAGCCGCCGGCCAGCACCACGGCATCGAATTCAGCGTGCACTGTCTTCGCCGGCAGGTTCCCGCCAACGTGCTGGTTGACACGGAACTCGATCCCCTCGGCCTTGAGTTGTTCGAGGCGGCGATCGATGTGGCGTTTCTCGAGCTTGAAATCGGGGATACCGTAGCGCAACAGTCCGCCGATGCGATCATTCTTCTCGAACACCGTCACGCTATGTCCGGCACGCGCCAGTTGCTGCGCGGCCGCCAGGCCGGCCGGACCGGAACCCACCACCGCGACCTGCTTGCCGGTCTTGCGGGCGGCGGGCAGTGGCTGCACCCAGCCCTGCTCCCAGGCATGGTCGATAATGGCGTGCTCGATCACCTTGATCGTGACCGGGTCGTTGTTGATGTTGAGCGTGCACGCTGCCTCGCAGGGCGCCGGGCAGATGCGTCCGGTGAATTCCGGAAAATTGTTGGTCGAGTGCAGCACCTCGCTCGCCTCGCGCCAGCGATGGCGGTACACGAGGTCGTTCCAGTCCGGGATGATGTTGTTGACCGGGCAACCGCTCTGGCAAAACGGGATGCCGCAGTCCATGCAGCGCGCGCCCTGCCGGCTCAGCTCGGTTTCAGCGAGCGGGATTTCGAATTCCCTGTAGAAGCGGATGCGCTCCGCCGGCGGCTGCGCGCCCGGCTCACGGCGCTTGATGTCGATAAATCCGGTTGGCTTACCCATAGTCCACCTGTTAGGCCGGAGCCCGAACCGCAACCCGCGGTTGCGTGGCGGCCATTTCGGCCAGCGCGCGCCGATATTCGGTCGGCATGATTTTCACGAACTTCGGCAGATAGCGGCCGAGGTTGCCCAGTATTTCCCTGGCGCGCGCACTGCCCGTGTACTGCTGGTGGCGAGTAATGAGGGTCAGCAGAATATCGATGTCGCTCTGCTCAAGGTGGTTCACCTCCACGCGCCCGTGCTTCTCCAGCTCGCCCGCCATGTCGCCGGCGTGCTGCACCTGCGCCTCTTCCGCCGGCACGGCCTCCAGCTCCACCATGGCCATGTTGCAGCGCTTGCGGAAATCGCCGGCCTCGTCCAGCACGAAGGCGATGCCGCCCGACATGCCGGCGGCAAAATTGCGCCCCGCCTGGCCGAGCACCACCACCGTGCCGCCGGTCATGTATTCGCAGCCGTGGTCGCCGACGCCCTCGACGACGGCGAGCGCGCCGGAGTTGCGCACGGCGAAGCGCTCGCCGGCGACACCGCGCAGGTAACACTCGCCGCCGATTGCGCCATACAGCACGGTATTGCCGGCGATGATGTTTTCTTCCGGTTTTATTTTTGCTTCCTTGGACGGGTAAACGACGATGCGTCCGCCGGACAGCCCCTTGCCGACGTAGTCGTTGGCATCACCTTCGAGTTCCAGGGTTACACCATGCGCGAGCCACGCGCCAAAACTCTGTCCGGCGGTGCCCTTCAGTTTGATGTGGATCGTGTCCTCGGGCAGCCCGGCATGGCCGTAGCGTTTCGCCACTTCACCCGAGAGCATGGCGCCGACCGTGCGGTTCACGTTCCTGACCGCCATCTCGAACTGCACCGGCTGTTTCGACGCCAGCGCCGACTTCGACTTGGCGATCAGCTGGTGATCGAGCGCCTTGTCGAGGCCGTGGTCCTGGGCCTCGCTGTGATGCGTGGCCGCGCCCGCCACCTGCGGCTGATACAGAATTCGCGAGAAGTCGAGGCCACTGGCCTTCCAGTGCGCAACACCCTTGCGCATGTCGATCAGGTCGGCGCGACCGATCATGTCCGCGAACTTGCGGAAGCCGAGCTGGCTCATCAACTCGCGCACCTCTTCGGCCACGAAGAAGAAATAGTTGACCACGTGCTCGGGCTGGCCGGTGAAGCGCTTGCGCAGCTC
>CAYHES010000079.1:0-11394 GCA_964355495.1 uncultured Acidiferrobacterales bacterium | reverse complement strand
GCACAAGATCAGCATCTGCACCAACATCTCGTGCATGCTGTGCGGATCGGATGCGATCGTGAAGCATCTGGAACAGCGTCTTGGCATCAAGCTCGGCGAGACCACGCCGGACGGCAAGGTCACGCTCAAGGAAGTGGAGTGTCTGGCGGCCTGCTGCGGTGCGCCCATGTTCCAGATCGGCAAGACTTACTACGAGAATCTCACACCTGAAAAGGTTGACCGGATTCTGGAGGGTTTGAAATGACTAGGCACGTCTACTCACCCTTGCCCTCACCCTCATTCCCTCTCCCGGGGGGAGAGGGAGGCGAGCCGTGGCGCGCTGCGCGCGCACTCTTAAGTTCGAGCCTCGCGTAACCATGGCCAACGAAACCTGCTTCCGCACCCTGCACCTCGACAAGCCGTGGACGCTCGCTACCTATGCGGGCAACGGCGGCTACGAGGTGTGGCGCAAGATCCTGAAGAACAAAACCACGCCGGAAGAAATCATCGCCGAACTCAAGAAGTCGTCGCTGCGCGGACGCGGCGGCGCCGGCTTCCCGACCGGTCTCAAGTGGAGCTTCATGCCGCGCTCGGCGCCGGGCCAGAAGTACATCGTCTGCAACTCGGACGAGGGCGAGCCCGGCACCTGCAAGGACCGCGACATCCTGCGCTTCAACCCGCACGCGGTGATCGAGGGCATGGCGATCGCCGGGTACACCATCGGCGCGAGCGTCGGCTACAACTATATCCGCGGCGAATTCTGGGAACCGTATGAACGCTTCCAGGCGGCGATCGACGAAGCGCGCGCCGCCGGCCTGCTCGGCCGGAATATTCTCGGCAGCGGCGTGGACTTCGAGCTGCACGCGCATCTCGGCGCCGGCGCCTACATCTGCGGCGAGGAGACGGCGCTGCTCGAATCCATCGAAGGCAAGAAGGGCCAGCCGCGTTTCAAGCCGCCGTTCCCGGCGAGCTTCGGCCTGTTCGGACGGCCGACGACCATCAACAACACCGAAACCCTGGCCTCGGTGCCGGAGATCCTGCGCCAGGGCGGGGACTGGTTCCTTAATATAGGCAAGCCGAACAACGGCGGCTCCAAGCTGTTCTCGGTGTCCGGGCACGTGAACAAGCCGGGCAATTACGAAATCCCGCTTGGCACACCGTTCGCCGAACTGCTCAAGCTGGCCGGCGGCGTGCGCGGCGGGCGCAAGCTCAAGGCCGTGATCCCGGGCGGCTCCTCGACCCCGGTGCTGCGCGGCGAGGTGATGATGGAGCTGAACATGGATTACGACTCCATCGCCAAGGCCGGGTCGATGCTGGGCGCGGGCTCGGTGATCGTGATGGACGACACCACCTGCATGGTGCGCGCGCTGGCGCGCATATCGCACTTCTATTATGAAGAGTCGTGCGGCCAATGCACGCCGTGCCGCGAAGGCACCGGCTGGCTGGCGCGCGTGGTGCACCGCATCGAACACGGCGAAGGACGCATGGAGGACCTGGATCTGCTGGTCGACGTGGCCGGCAAGATCGAGGGCCGCACCATTTGCGCGCTCGGTGATGCCGCGGCCATGCCGGTGGCGAGCTTCATCCGCCACTTCCGCGACGAATTCGAATACCACATCCAGCAGCGCCGCTGCCGGGTGGTAACCGCCTGACGCGCACGACCGTGAACATGCTCAAGATCGAAATTGACGGCAAGCAGCTGGAAGTGGCGCCGGGCTCGACCATCATCGAGGCCGCGGATGCCGCCGGCATCAGCATTCCGCGCTTCTGCTATCACCCGAAGCTGTCGATCGCGGCCAGCTGCCGCATGTGTCTGGTGGACGTGGAGAAGGCGCCCAAGCCGCTGCCGGCCTGTGCCACGCCGGTGGCGGACGGCATGAAGATCGCGACCCATTCGGCCAAGGCGATTGCCGCGCAGAAGGGCGTGATGGAATTCCTGCTCATCAATCATCCGCTCGACTGCCCGATCTGCGATCAGGGCGGCGAGTGCGAGCTGCAGGACCTGGCGGTCGGTTACGGCGGCGACGTGTCGCGCTACCAGGAAATGAAGCGCGTGGTGAAGGACAAGGACATCGGCCCGCTCATCGCCACCGAGATGACGCGCTGCATCCATTGCACGCGCTGCGTGCGTTTCGGCGAGGAGCTGGCCGGCATCATGGAGATGGGCGCCACCGGGCGCGGCGAGCACCTGCGCATCGGCACCTATGTGGCGCAGAGCGTGGACTCGGAACTGTCCGGCAACATGATCGACCTGTGCCCGGTCGGTGCGCTCACCTCCAAACCGTTTCGCTACAGCGCGCGCACCTGGGAATTGAACGACGTGCCGGGCGTGAGCCCGCACGACTGCGTGGGCGCGAACCTGAACGTGCAGGTGCGGCGCAACCAGGTCATGCGCGTGCTGCCGCGCGTGAACGAAGACGTGAACGAAATCTGGCTCGCCGACCGCGACCGCTTCAGCTACGAAGCAGTTAATAGTACCGAACGCCTGCTCAAACCCATGGTCCGCGCGAACGGCACGTGGCGCGAGACCGACTGGAGCACGGCGCTCAACGTCGTCGTGGATGGCATGCAGAAGGTGATCGCCGCGCACGGCCCGCAGAGCATCGGCGCGCTGGCCTCGCCGACGTCCACGGTCGAAGAATTTTATCTTCTGCAGAAACTGCTGCGTGCACTTGGTTCCGGCAACGTCGATTACCGCCTGCGCCAGCGCGATTTCAGCGATGACGCGGACGCGCCGCCCTTCCCCTACATAGGTCTGTCGATCCGCGAGCTGGAAACGGTCGATGCCGCACTGCTTATTGGTTCGAACATCCGCAAGGACCAACCGCTGCTCGGCCTGCGCCTGCGCAAGGCGTTCCTGCACGGCGCGGCGCTGTTCGCCGTGAACCCGGTGGACTACGACTTCAGCTTCGACCTCAAGGCCAAGGTCATTCTCGACCCGGCCGCGTTGCCCGCCGCACTGGCGCGCGTTGCGCGTGCGCTGGCCGAGTCCACCCAGGCAGTACTGCCGCCTGAAGTCACCATGTTGGCAAACGGCGCGCCCAGCGATGCCGAACGCGCCATCGCCGCGGGTCTCAAAGACGCGAACCATGCCAGCGTGCTGGTCGGCAATTTTGGCATGGCACATCCACAGGCCGCGCTGCTGCGATCGCTCGCCGATCTCATTGCCGAACTGTCCGGTGCGCACCTCGGGCTGCTGCCGGAGGCGAACGGTGCCGGCGGCTGGCTGGCCGGCTGCCTGCCGCAGCGCGCTGCGAACGGAGCTGCAGCACAACCGGCGGGTCGCAATGCCCAGGAAATGATCGCGCAGCCGCTTAAAGGCTATTTTATTTTTGGCGCCGAGCCGGAACTCGATGGCGCGGATGGCAAGCTGGCGCAGACGGCGCTCAAGCAGGCCGGGTGCGTGGTCGCGTTCTCGGCGTTCAAGTCCTCGCTTGCCGGCAGCGCGCATGTGCTGTTGCCGTTGGCGCCGTTCACCGAGACCGACGGCACGTTCGTGAATGCCGAGGGCCGATTCCAGTCGTTCAGCGCCGCGGTGACCCCGGCCGGTGACGCGCGTCCGGGCTGGAAAATCCTGCGTGTGCTCGGCAACCTGTTCAAGCTTGGCGGTTTCGATTACACGGCCACGAGCGGGGTGCTGGCCGAGCTGCAGCAAGACATCAAACCCTCTGCGCATCTCAAGGCGCGGCGCTTTGTGCCGGCGCCGGCGGTAAAGGGTTTGCAGCGTATTGCCGAGGTGCCGATGTATTCGGTTGATCCGCTGGTGCGGCGTGCGAGCGCGTTGCAGAAGACGCGCGATAACAGCGGGCCGGTGGCACGCATGCACCCGCGTGAAGCGCAGAAGCAGGGCGTCGGCAGTTCCGCGCGCCTGCGGGTGATCGCCGGCGGCGAGTCGGTGACCCTCGATTTCCTGATTGACCGGCGTATTCCCGAAGGTTGCGTGCTGATCCCGGCAGGTTGCCCGGAGACGTTGGCGCTCGGCGGACAGGACGTGGTGCACGTGGAGGCCGGGCAATGACGGCGTTCTGGCTGAGTCTCTGGAGCAGCGTACCGCCGTGGTGGCAGGTGCTGCTGCTCAATCTCGGCAAGATCACGCTGATTCTCGCGCCGCTCATGACGGCGGTCGCCTATCTCACCTTCGCCGAGCGCAAGCTGATCGGCTACATGCAGGTGCGCATCGGCCCGAACCGCGTCGGTCCGCGCGGCTGGCTGCAGCCGATCGCCGACGCGGTGAAGCTTCTGTTCAAGGAAATCATCATTCCGGCGCGCTCCAACAAGTTCCTGTTCATCATCGCGCCGATCCTGTCGATTGCCCCGGCGCTGGCGGCGTGGGCGGTGATTCCCTTCACCGATACGCTGGTGCTGGCGAATATCGACGCCAGCCTTCTTTATATCCTGGCGCTCACCTCCATGGGCGTGTACGGTGTAATCATCGCCGGCTGGGCGTCGAATTCCAAGTATGCGTTCCTCGGCAGCATGCGCTCGGCTGCGCAGATCGTGGCCTACGAAATCGCCATGGGCTTTGCGCTGGTCGGCGTGCTGATGGCCGCCAACAGCCTCAACCTGCGCGAGATCGTGTTGCACCAGCAGGGCGGCATTCACCAGTGGTATTTCCTGCCGCTGTTCCCGCTGTTTCTGGTGTACTTCATTTCCGGTGTGGCCGAGACCAATCGCTCGCCCTTCGACGTGGCCGAGGGCGAATCCGAAATCGTCGCTGGCTTCCACGTCGAGTACTCGGGCATGGCGTTCGCGGTGTTCTTTCTCGCCGAATACGCCAACATGATCCTGATCGCGGCGCTGGCGGTGCTCATGTTCCTGGGCGGCTGGCTGTCGCCGTTCGATGGCCTGTTGCCGGACAAGCTGATGGCGCTGCCGGTGCTGGGCATGCTGCTCGGCAGCGGCCTGCACTGGTTGCTGTTCAAGATCAGTTTCATGCTGTTTTTCTTCCTCTGGTTCCGCGCCACGTTCCCGCGCTACCGCTATGACCAGATCATGCGTCTTGGCTGGAAGGTGTTGATTCCGGTGACGCTGGTGTGGATCGCCGTGATGGGCATTGCCATGTTCCTGACGCCGTGGGGCCACCTGTTCCATTGAGATCGAAACCATGAGCACAATCGGACACTACATCAAGACGTTTACCCTGCATGAGCTGCGTAAGGGCCTGATGCTCACCGGGCGGCATCTGTTCGCGCGCAAAATCACTGTCCAATACCCGGAAGAGAAGACGCCGATCAGCCCGCGTTTCCGCGGCCTGCACGCGCTGCGTCGCTATCCGAACGGCGAGGAGCGCTGCATTGCCTGCAAGCTGTGCGAGGCAGTGTGTCCGGCGCTGGCCATCACCATCGAGTCCGAGGAGCGCGCCGACGGCACACGCCGCACCACGCGTTACGACATTGACCTCAGCAAATGCATCTACTGCGGGTTCTGCGAGGAATCCTGCCCGGTGGATTCGATTGTCGAGACCCAGGTGTTCGAGTACCACGGCGAACAGCGCGGCGATCTGGTGTACACCAAGGAGATGCTGTTGGCGGTGGGCGACAAGCACGAAAAACAAATCTCCGCGATGCGCGCGGCGGATGCTAAATATAGATAAGAATTCAGGCTATGGATAACTTACAGAGGTAAGGCCGATGCTAACAAAATCCGAAAGGCAAACGCTACGCGAGAAATTGACTGAATATGAAGGCAACGCCCCACACATGTATCTTGACACCAATGGCAATGTCACGGTTGGCGTAGGGCATCTGTTGAGCACGGTGGCGGCAGCCCAGAAGCTAGCCTTTATTGTCGATAAAACAAAAATGAAAGCGACACCAGAAGAAATCAAGGCCGATTTTGAAGCGGTATCGAAACTGCCGAAAGTCCACAACAACCTTGCCCCTTTTTATAAGGCATACACCAAGCTGGTATTAACTCAACCTGAGATAGATGCGCTTACAGAATCGCATATCGACAATTTTCATAGTGAACTGATGCGGAAGTACGTTCATTTCAGCTTCTACCCGAAAGAGGTCAGGCTTGCGCTTTTCGATATGCTGTTTAATCTGGGTATGAAAAAGCTGAGAGAAATGTATATACGGTTCAATATGGCCATCTATGCCAAGGATTGGCAAAAGGCCGCTGATGAGTCCCATCGCAAACTGCCTGTTAGCACAGCACGCAACAGGTATGTAAAAGACCTGCTTGAAAAGGCGGCGGAATATGCCAATAAAAACAAAAAACCGTGAAAGGATCTATATATATGAAACCTAGTCACGTCATGGCCGCTGTGGTTTTTTTGCTGGCATGTATTACGACCACCGCCTGCACTAAAAAAGCAGAACAAACGAACGTCACACAATCTAAGCAAACCGACCCTTGGGTGTCGTGGTACGGCGGCTACAGGTTACATCTGTCGTTGGCTGAGCCGATGCAGCTGACGGAGATGACGAGTTTGCCCGAGATATTGAAGCGTAAGTGGAATGCCGAAGCCAAAGTTTACCATGAAGCCGCGCCGGATAAAGTTATCACCCTGTCATCATGTAAAGATTATCTGGCGCAGTCGAACCTACCGTTGTGGTCAGTTAAAGAGTACGAGAGCATATGGTTTATAAACAATGCCGTGATGTGCCGGGCAACGCAAATCATGCTGACCGGCACCAAACCGGAAAAAACCTACCTGCAAGGACTTCAATTCGATAAGAGCCTGCCGGCCAAACTGCCCGTTAACCTGTCCCTGAATACAGTATTGAATGAGCCCTCCGGGCTCGCACGCATCAAGGCGGATAAATCCCTAAAACTCTGGCGGGATGTGGCCCGCATCTCCAAGGTTGAGGTGCTTGATCCGGTGCATGCTATTTACCGGGATGATAGCGGCGGAATACAGGAATTGGAGCTGGTTGCCAAAGCTGATTTTAATGGCGACAAGATAGAAGACATGCTGATTACTTCCCGTGATTCTGTCGTAGGCGGCAGTTACAAGGCTGTTCGACTGTTTATGCTCTCGAAACATTCGGAAACGGGTGATGTGGTACTTTTAAATGAGTACGCGTATTGAATTGCTGCTTACGAATTTTTTTATTTTCCATAGGAAAACCGTTAACTTGCGCGCTATGCAGGAGATAAATAAGTCCAATGAAACCAAAGCTACAGATAAATACGGGCATAACCCAGCCAAGACGCTTTTGATTCGCGTTCATCCGCGTCCATCTGTGGCTGAAAATTAATATTTATGGAATTTACCCAATACGTTTTCTACTTCTTCGCCAGCGTGCTGGTGTTCGCCGCGTTCATGGTGATCACCATCCGCAACCCGGTGAAGGCGGCGCTGTTCCTGGTGCTGGCGTTCTTCAGCGCCGCCGGGCTGTGGGTGCTGCTGGAGGCCGAGTTCCTGGCCATTGTCCTGGTGCTGGTGTACGTCGGCGCGGTCATGGTGCTGTTCCTGTTCGTGGTGATGATGCTCGATATCAATCTGGCGCGGCTGCGCGAAGGCTTCGGCGAGTACCTGCCGATCGGCGGCCTGGTGGCGGTGCTGATGGTGATCGAGATGGCGCTGATCCTGAGCGACGGTTTCGGTGCCGGGCGCGCGCTGGTGCCGCACCCGGCCGATTACAGCAACACCCGCGAACTTGGACGTATCCTGTATACGACCTACGCTTATCCGTTCGAAATCGCCGGCGCCATACTGCTGACGGCCATCGTGGCGGCGATCGCGCTCACCATGCGCCGCCGCCCGGAGACCAAATACCAGAACCCGGGCCAGCAGGTGCGCGTCCGGCGTGGCGAGCGCGTGCGTCTGGTAAAGATGAAGTCGGAAAAGAAGTTATAAGAATTTTTGCCGCAAAGACGCAAAGAACGCAAAGAGAATTAAGAGAAAGAAAAGATGTTCAACGGAAAACTTATTCTTTGCGGCCTTTGCGCCTTTGCGGCAGGTTTTTACTGTTGGTTTGGGAGGATCTGATGCCACTATCTAATTACCTGGTCCTGGGCGCGATTCTGTTCGCGCTGAGCGTGGTCGGCATTTTTCTCAACCGCAAGAACGTGGTCATTCTGCTCATGGCTATCGAGCTCAACCTGCTCGCGGTCAACATGAACTTCGTGGCGTTTTCGCGCTACCTGGGCGACAGCGCCGGGCAGGTGTTCGTGTTCTTCATTCTCACGGTGGCGGCGGCGGAGGCGGCCATCGGGCTGGCGATCCTGATCACGGTGTTCCGCAACTACCGCACCATCAACGTCGATGACCTGGATACGCTGAAGGGCTGATCATGTTCGATAACATGCAGAACGTTTACCTGGCCACCCCGCTGGTTTGTCTGGCGGGTGCGCTGCTGGCCGGCCTGTTCGGCAAGGTCATCGGGCGTGCCGGCGCGCACACCGCCGCCATTCTCGGCGTGGGCATGTCGTTCTTGCTGTCGCTGCTGGTGTTCGACGACACCGTGCTCAAAGGGCATGTGTTCAACGGCACGGTGTTCACCTGGGGCGTGAGCGGCGGCATCCCGATGGAAATCGGCTTCCTGATCGATCCGCTCAGCGCCTTGATGATGGTGGTCGTGACCTTCGTGTCGCTCATGGTGCACATCTACACCATCGGCTACATGCACGACGACCCGGGCTATCAGCGCTTCTTCAGCTACATCGCGCTGTTCACGTTTGCGATGCTGATGCTGGTGATGTCCAACAACTTCCTGCAGCTGTTCTTCGGCTGGGAGGCGGTCGGTCTAGTGTCGTACCTGCTGATCGGCTTCTGGTACACGCGCGAAACGGCGATCTTTGCCAATCTCAAGGCGTTCCTGGTGAACCGCGTTGGCGATTTCGGCTTTCTGCTCGGCATTGCCGCCATCTACTATCACTTCGGCTCACTCGATTACGCCGCGGTGTTCGCCATTGCGCCGCAACATGTCGCCACCACCGTACAGATTCTACCGGGCGTAAACTGGATGCTCATGACAGTGATCTGCATCCTGCTGTTCATCGGCGCCATGGGCAAGTCGGCGCAGGTGCCATTGCATGTCTGGTTGCCGGATTCGATGGAAGGCCCGACCCCGATCTCGGCACTGATCCATGCCGCGACCATGGTGACGGCCGGCATCTTCATGGTCGCGCGCATGTCGCCGTTGTTCGAACTGTCCGAGACCGCGCTGTCGGTAATCCTGGTGATCGGTGCGATCACAGCGCTGTTCATGGGTTTCCTTGGCATTGTGCAGAACGACATCAAGCGTGTGATCGCGTACTCGACGCTCTCGCAACTCGGTTACATGACGGTGGCGCTCGGCGCCTCGGCCTATGCCGCCGGCATTTTCCACCTCATGACGCATGCCTTCTTCAAGGCGTTGCTGTTCCTCGGTGCCGGTTCGGTGATTATTGCCATGCACCATGAACAGGACCTGCGCAAAATGGGCGGCCTCAAGAAATACATGCCGTTCACGTTTATTACCGCCTGGGTAGGGACACTGGCACTAACAGGAATTCCGCCGTTTGCCGGCTTCTTCTCCAAGGATGCCATCATCGAAGCCGTGCACCATTCGCAATTGCCCGGCGCTGGTTTTGCCTACATCGCGGTATTGGCGGGTGTGTTTGTAACGGCGCTGTACAGCTTCCGGCTCATGTTCCTGGCGTTCTACGGCAAGCCGCGTATGGACGAGCACACGCGCAAACATCTGCACGAGTCGCCGGCCGTGGTGGTGATCCCGCTCATTCTGTTGGCCATCCCGTCGGTTGTGGCCGGCTGGATCTACATCAAGCCGATGCTGTTCGGCAATTTCTTCGGCGATGCCATCAAGGTTCTGCCACAGCACAACGTGCTGGCGCAGATACATTTCGATGGCATCGGACCGTTTATTGCCCACGGCCTGCAGTCGGCACCGTTTATCCTCGCGGTGCTCGGCTTCGGTCTGGCCTGGCTGCTGTACCTGCGCGAACCGCATTTGCCGGACAAGATTCGCGACCGCATCAAGCCGCTCTACAACCTGCTGGTGCGCAAGTATGGCTTTGACGAGTTCAACCAGAAGGTATTCGCCGGCGGAGCCCGCGGTCTGGGCGGCCTGCTCTGGCGCATCGGCGACGTGAAGATCATCGACGGACTGGCGGTGAACGGCACGGCGCGTGCAATTGGCTGGCTATCGAGTGTCGTGCGCCATGTGCAGTCCGGTTACATCTATCACTACGCCTTTGCCATGATCATCGGGCTGTTCCTGCTCATGACCTTCTTCCTGCACCGCTAGACCTAGACAAGAGCACCCGCGCACATGTTGACCCAGAACCTTCTGAGCCTCGCGATCTGGCTGCCGATCCTCGGCGGTGTCGCCGTGCTCGCCACCGGCAGCGACGCGCGCGCGCCACTCGCTCGCGTTTTGAGCCTGATCATCGCGGTCGCCACATTCGTGGTGACGATTCCGTTGTTCACCGGCTTCAATCCACACGTCGCCGCTATGCAATATGTCGAGCTGCGTGACTGGATTCCGGCGTTCAATATCCATTACCACCTGGGCATCGATGGCATTTCGCTGCTGCTCGTGTTGCTCACCAGCTTCACCACCATAATCGTGGTGATCGCCGGCTGGCAGGTGATCCAGGAGAAGGTGGCGCAGTACCTGGCGGCGTTCCTGATCATGGAAGGGCTGATGATCGGTGTGTTCTCGGCGCTCGATGCGATACTGTTCTATGTGTTCTGGGAGGCGATGCTCATCCCGATGTTCGTCATCATCGGCATGTGGGGCGGGCCGAACCGGGTGTACGCGACCATCAAGTTCTTTCTGTACACGCTGCTCGGATCGGTGCTGATGCTGGTGGCGTTTGTCTATCTGTATCTGAAGGCCGGCAAGAGCTTCGACATCCATACCTTCTATACACTCAAACTCAGTCTCACCGAGCAGGTGCTGATCTTCTTCGCCTTCTTTGCGGCCTTCGCGGTGAAGGTGCCGATGTGGCCGGTGCACACCTGGCTGCCGGACGCGCACGTCGAGGCCCCGACCGGCGGCTCGGTGGTGCTGGCGGCGATCATGCTCAAAATGGGCGCTTACGGCTTCCTCCGCTTTTCGCTGCCGATCCTGCCGGATGCCAGCCATGAGCTCGCCTGGTTCATGATCGCCTTGTCACTCATTGCCATCGTCTACATCGGCCTGGTGGCGCTGGTGCAGGAAGATATGAAGAAGCTGATTGCCTATTCGTCGATCGCCCACATGGGCTTCGTTACGCTCGGGCTGTTCATTTTCAATGCCCAAGGCGTGGAAGGCGCGATCATCCAGATGATCTCGCACGGCTTTGTTTCCGGCGCGTTGTTCCTGTGCGTGGGCGTGCTCTATGACCGCCTGCATTCGCGCAATATCGCCGATTACGGCGGGGTAGTGAACCGCATGCCGGTGTTCGCATCCTTCATGATGCTATTCTCGATGGCGAACGCCGGCCTGCCCGGCACGTCCGGATTTGTCGGCGAGTTCC
>CAYHES010000078.1:0-11522 GCA_964355495.1 uncultured Acidiferrobacterales bacterium | reverse complement strand
GCCATCGGGGCGTTGATGTTTAACCATCCCCTCATCCTGGCCTTCTCCCGGAGGGAGAAGGGATGGGTGCTTTTTGTGTGTGGTGCCGTGCATTCGCCACCGCGGCATGGATGCGCTTACGACCGCCGTAAAGGTCAAACCGTTGTGAGTCCCCCGGCAGAGCCGGGGGTTTACCTTTGTGAATCACAATGGACGTGCGGCACTCATTTCGCCGCACTCCGCGCCACCCCATCCAGCAACTTGATGAAATTCCGCTTCGGCTTGAACTGCACGCGCAGCTCCTCCAGGTAGTCACCGAATTGTCGTGACTGGCTCTGCACTTTCATCAACCCACCCATCTTGCGAATCAGCTTGATCGCCTCACCGTAAGCGGTGTTGCTGGTCTGCTCGACGATGGGAGGCACCACGCGACGGTAGAGGCTGACGGCGTCATCGGGCCGTGAAGATTCGAGCTTCCCGGCCAGGGCGATCAGCAGATTCCGGTCACAGATGCCTTCATGCGCGACCGACCAGGCTGCATCCAAATCCTGCTCCCACAGCGCTATTTCCATCCGCAGCGAGTAATTGGGTGTCGAAGGTTTCGGCTTCCAGCGGCTCGTTGTGCTTGCCTCGCGTGCGATGAGCTCGGCGACCCTTGCCAGTGCCCGGTCGCGCTGCTCCGGCCAGAGGCCGAGCTTGCCGGCGACATCGTGCAGCTTCTCGTAGTGTTCGAGGATCGGTCGCTCCTCGAACTGGATCCAGGTCAGCTGCAGCGCCTCGTCATTGCGTTTGCGCTTGAGGTAGGCCGCCACCAGAAAATCCCGCAGGCGGTTGTCGGGCCGATCAGGAAAAGCCTTCAGGCCACGTTCCGCCCATTCCAGCGCCTTGTCCGGCTGTTTGGCCTTGGTCCAGATTTCGGCGATGTCGAGATAGCAGTAGCAGGACGAAAGATCCCGCGACTTGATCCCGACCAATTCCTCGACGTCGCCGCTTGCCTCGGCCAGTCGCTCCATGATGCGGGTGATGGATGCCCGGTGGGCGTCGTAGCTGTCCTTCGCGTCCCGTGGTTTGAGCTTATGCCACTCGGCTTCCGCCAGTTCCCGGTACCGGCGCAGGCCTTGCTTGCCAAGGGCGGCGCGATAGGTGCTGGCATCGAAGCTGCACAGGCTGAACGGCAGCGTCGTCTCGAACCGGAACAGGCGCTCGGCCAGCCCCGCCGGCTCGGGTCGCGCCATCGTACAGGCCTTGAGATGCAACTCGCCCAGGCGATAGACGATATCGCCAATCTCGCCGTTCGAGTCGTCAACCTGCTCCAGCGAATTCTCGACTCGCTCGATGGCGTACTCGGCCAGTTCGACCAGCATGGCGGCGGTGTCGGGCTTGAGCAATTCCGCCAGTGAATCCGCAACCTGGTCGATGTTGCCGGCGAAGGCGCCAACCTCCCGCCAGTCGACATAGTTGTGAATGCGCGTCGCGTCGTCGATCGCCCGGCGGAATGCCTTGGCCGCGTTTCCGCCGCCGCCGGTACGCCCGGCCTTGAGCAACAGCGACTGGTAGAGCCGATCGTCGCGCTCGGCCACATCGAGCAGTAGGTCGATCAAGGCCTCCGGCGGTTGCGTGGTCAGATACTCCTTGATGTCGCACCATGGATCGCGCCGCTTCTGCTTGCCGGATGCGGCGCCGGGTTTCGGAGCAGCAGAATTTTCAGCCAGCCACGCCAGTCCAACGGCCACGCAGTGCTTGCAGAAATAGCCGTAGGCGGCACGCGGACAAGTGCAGTCGTAGGCCAGATCGCCGTCGTCATTCCGCAGCTCGACCTGGTAGGTTTCCGTGCCTTGAACTCTGGCGCTGACCTTGTCGTCGGCAGCACGAAGACGCTCGACGGCGCCAGCGGAAAAATATTCCTCACCGCGCCGGAAGGCGCTGCCGTCGGCGAGGCCTTCGAGCACGGCGTGGGTGATCAGACCATCTTCCACAGCAAGCCTCTCAATTCGTCCTCGGGCTAGCAAAGCGCCTGTTGGCGAGGCAACGCATAGCTCACCGGTTTCTTCCGCTTTTCGAGAAATCCCTGTTCGACCGCGGCGGCCAGCCAGACCTTGAGCTGTCCTTTCTCCAAACCCAGTGCGAGCCGGATTTCCTCATCATTTTTGGCCGCTTCGCCGAGCAGCAAGGGCAGCCTGGCAAGGAAATCCTGAAACGTGTCGAGTCCCGCGGACGCCGCCGCTTCTGCCACATTCTCCGGCCCCGGGGCGACGACAACATCAACCGTGTCCGGCGAAGGCTCGGGTTGCTCGGTCGTCGCAACGCCCCCGTCTGGAACAATCCGCTGAAACAGGTACGATGTGCCGGACTGGCAGGTTTTTCCCAGAAACTCGCGTATCGATGCGCGTTCGGAAATCTCGCAGGCAAACCCTTGCGCCCCCTTTGCGATGAGTGCCGCATTGCCCGGGCTTTCACCCGGCGTGCGCACGTAAAGCGGCGTCCAGGCATGGCGCAAATTTTCCGTGGCGCCGGCCCATGTGCCGCCCTCTCCCTCCGCGGAATCAACCACCAGCGCGTAGTCGGCAAGCGCGTAGATGCAGCGGTTGCGGGCCATCGCGTTGCCGGCATTGAAGCCGGCCTCGGGATTGAACGGCGAGGTCAACACAAGCTGACCGGACTGAATGCCCATCCGGTTCTGCCGGTTGACGCTGGCACGCAGCAAGTCGGCGGCCAATACACCGATCACAACGCCACCGGCTTCGCCCGCTCCCTGCATTGCGGCAAGGTCCACGCCCTTGGCACCGCCGGAGACCACGCCCAATCCATCTCTCGCACAAGCGCGGGCCACGTCACGGGAGAATTCGAGGGCTGCTTCCGAGGCATTCCGCGAACCGACCACCGCCAACCCGCCCGCGTCCAGCAACGATGTCTCGCCGGCACCGTACAGCAGCGGCGGCGCGGACTGCCCGAGCTTCTTCTTCAAGCGTCTCGGATAAGCTGCATCGCTGCGAGACAGCACCCACAAGCCGCTGCGCCGCCATTTTTCCAGGGCCAGTGCCAGGGCGGTTCCCCGTGCGATGAGCGACTCGACGCGCACCGGTTCCAGGCCGGCATGAACAAGGTCGCCCAGCCGGCCAGCCGCAGCGCCACCGAGCAAATCGCCGGGGCGCAAGTTGCACTCCAGCAACCACTTCGTCAGCAGCTCATATTCCTTCTGCGTCAGGGGTGCATGACGCTCGCCATGCTCACTGCCAAAGCGGCCGCACAGCAACAAGATCGCCTCGGTATCGGGTGACAGGCTGGCTGTCGATTTTTCATTCATGGTTGATCACACTGTCTTCATTTCGCGGTCGTTGTCGCGAGCGCGTAAGGATACACCGGCCCGCAGCCCGCCTGCCGGAGCAGAGCGACCGCAAGGGTCAGCGTCCACCCCGAATCGAATACATCGTCCACCAGCAACGCCGGCCTGGTAAATTCCGGCCCCGAAGCCTGAACCGCGAACGCCCCATCCAGGTTGTGACACTGGTGGTAACGATTCTCCATGCCAATCTGCTCCTCGGTATGGCGGGTCTTTATCAACACCGGGCGAAATGGAATCCCCAGTGCGGTTGCCAGGCGCATGGCAAAGTCCGGTACCAGCTCAGGGTGGCGGGTCGATGGAATACAGGTCACCCATGCGGGCGGCGATTCCATTGGCCAGCGGGTTTGAATCAACTCCGCCGAGGCGGTCACCAGATCATCCGCGAAGCGTCCCTGGGACTTGCCCTTGGCGACCATCTCGCCCCAGACCGGCTCGCCCCAGCGGGCAAGAATGCGCCCCGGCTCGCCACGAAGATTCTGCGGAATATTTGCCTTGCTCCAGGAAAACTGTGCGGCATAGAGGGACAGCGCGGAAACATCCCATTGCTTCTTCAATTCCAGCAACATCTCACTTTGCCGAACGAAGCGCTGCGCCTTGATGAGCCGTGCATCGGAAATGACGGGGGAAACCACGGGAGCGCCTCGGCAGACTGCGCACTTGCCGCAGGCTTGCGCCAGTGGATCATCCAGCGCCGCCGCCAGGAACTGCATCAGGCACTGCCGCCCCTCGAGGTACGCTTGCATCTCGGCCCATTCCTGCTCACGCTGACGGGTCAAATGCTCGATACGCTCCCGGTTCAGCCGGAAGGGTTGGGCGGTTCGGCTCCATCTGGACTCGATCTTCACCACCGGGGCGGCATCCTCCACCACCAGCAACTTTAATACCTTTTCGATCTGCGACTGACGCAGGTTGGCGACACGCTCCAGTTCCCGCACCGTCATGCCGCCGGTTTCGCATCTTTCCAAGGCGGTCAGTATCCGCTCGATCTGCCACTCCGGCGGGAATGCCGTGTCGCGGAAGTAAGCATTGATGTCGTCTTCCTCGTCGCCGGACAGCAGCACGCCGAAGGCCTCGTCGATGGCGCGCCCCGCCCGCCCAACCTGCTGGTAATAGAACACCACCGAACCCGGCGTCTGGTAGTGGATGACAAAGCCCAGATCGGGTTTGTCGTAACCCATGCCCAGCGCCGTGGTCGCGACCAGGCACTTGATCTTGTTCCCCAACAGCGCCGCTTCGAGGGCCTGGCGCTCGTCGTCGGTCTTGCCCGCATGATAGGCATGCGCCTTGACATCATTCTCCCGCAGCCACTGGGCAACCCGGTCGGCATCCCGTGTGGTCAGCGTGTAAACGATGCCACTGCCGGGAAGCGCTGGAATCCGGTCGGCCATCCAGGCCAGCCGCCCGGCGGGATTGCGCAACCGCATCACCTGCAATGCCAGGCTCTCGCGCACCAGCGGGCCGCGTTGAACCAATACCCCGCCACCGAGTTGATCGCCCACATCCGCCTCGACGCGCCGATTCGCCGTGGCCGTGGTTGCCAGCACCGCGATGTTCCGTGGCAGCAGACGGAGTATCTGGCCGATGCGCCGATAGTCCGGGCGAAAGTCGTGCCCCCAGTCCGAAATGCAGTGCGCCTCGTCGATCACCAGCAGCCCGATGCGCGCCGCGATGGGCAACAGCGTATTGGTCACGAAGTCATCGTTGGCCAAACGCTCCGGAGAAATCAACAGCAAGTCGATCTCGTCATTCAAAAGCCGCTGGCGCACGGCGTGCCAATCATCGGAATTGGTCGAGTTGATAGTTTCGGCGCGCAGCTTCAGCCGGTTCGCCGCTTCAATCTGGTTGCGCATCAAAGCCAGCAAGGGGGAGATGATCAGCGTCGGCCCGGCACCCTGTTCCCGCATCAGCTTGGCCGACACAAAATAGACCATGCTCTTGCCCCACCCGGTGCGCTGCACACAAAGCACCCGCCCGCGCTGGTTCACCAACTGGCCGATGGCCTCCCACTGGCCGTCGCGGAAATCGACGGCCGGATTATCGAGAGCAATGCGGAGCCAGGTGAGTGCGGCGGGGTTTGTAGTCATGGCAAGGGGTTTCCTCGGCGTCTCCGAAACAGTCTCCGAGCCCTGGTGTATGCGGGCCTCGGAGGATTTCCTGCCGGATACCCGGTTGCCCGAACGGTGACCGGCGCACGGCGACAACATTTCCGTTGGCCGGATAAGAAGGATAGAAATTCAACCCCCTTTCGTCCTCACCGTAACGTTCTGCCTGTCGCGGGTCAAGACGACGGCCGAAAATTCTGGGGTCAAGTCTTGTATTGCAGCATTACTGGACTCAGCCTGCGCTCCACCCAAGCGATCCTGCGACACCGCTAGGCGACCGTCTGGAGTATTCAGCCTCAAGTCGCTGTTTGCTACCTTCGTCTTGTTGTATCGGGCAGAGGAGGAGTAGGCCGATTCAGGCGGGGGGTGCCTCGACTATCCCTTGCCCGATGAGCTTAGCCTCGTAGCTGTCCCGATCCAGCGGGCAATCAATTAGCAGGCCGAAGTCTTTATTACTCAGTTTGCACTGCTTGGCCATTTGTGAGAGCAGGTTGTCATCAATCTCGCGCGCACCGTGGCTGGTCTTGGTAAAGACGCGCGATTTCTTTCCAGCTTTGGAGTGATAGTGAAAGAAGTTGTGGTCGCCCTTGGCACGTTGGAAGCCTTTTGCTTCAAGGCTTTTTTCCACATCATTTTGCTTACGTGGCATGGTCGGCCTCAGTGAACCGAGCCCGCAAGGCCTGCTTCAACAGGCGGGCAGGTGCATCCAATTCATCATCAGAAGCTTGGGCGTATTCCCGCCAGAGCATCGCCAGTTGCTCGTGCAGTTCGGAAAGCAAGGTTTCGCGGGTGGGGGCGTAAACGTCGATTCCTAGTTCGCCGTGTTCGATACACAAGAGTTGCTTGCTTTCATCCAGCGTGGGTTCGAAGCTAAGGGTGGGCACGGCCTTGAGGGTGAGTCCACTATGCCGAACGGTGTCGAGTGCCAGCGCGGAGAGATCGAGATCGCGGATGTCGGTCACGTCGATGATCTGCTTGGGCGCGCCTTGGTCGTCCAGCAACACACGGCCTGTGACCTGGATGAGGTCGCGGCGCTTTTCATAGAGCAGGTCTTCGACGGCTTCTTCGTAGATGCACGCCAACTCTTTGCTGGTGGGCGGGTAGATGATGGTGACCTTGCGTTCGGTAAAGTCGATGCTTTTCAATTCACCGGTGACAACGCGTGCCGCTTCACGCTGTTCAATGGGGACCAGCGTTTCTTCCACGAATGGGATGGTCTCGACATCGAAGGTGGCGAAAGAAACGTCGTGTTCGTCGTGCAGGCTCAATTTCCATTTGGCATCTGCACGGGGTGCCATTCCCTTAACGGCTTCTAGTACCCGGCGGCGGATGCGCTCATCGGGCAGGACTGACACCAAGCCCACCGTGCTCCGTGCGGACACGTGTTCCATTACGCCACGAAAGATGCCGAATGCCTTGTCTGCCAGTTCGGTAACAAAGAGTTCACCTGCTCCTCCAACTGTTACAGGCATGGCGTAACTACCGGGCTCGGGCAGTTGGCAGACCAACTGGAAACGCTGGCTGGTGGCCGTCGAGACACGCGCCCGCTCCTTGATGCCGCGCCCTTCGACATGGACACCGATCAGCTCGAAGGCACGCTGGGCGTTCTCCAATATCTGGACGAGCACCGACGCTGGCACGGCATGCTCATTAGGCGTGCCAGCGTCGATATGAAACGAAAAGGAAGGTCTAATTGGATCAGCAGACATGGCAGGTCGTCATTGTGTCTTTAGAACCTTAGAGCCTTTTATATTCAAAGGATAGGAAATTCAACCCCCCCTTCGCCCTCACCGTACCGTTCTCCCCGTCACGGGTCTATACAACGGTCGGGCGCAGACGCCCGAAGACCCACGTCTTCGCGCTATTCGCTCGGCCAATTCACAGTCAGGACCGGTTGCGGACCGTCGCCGTCCCACAGCGCACGCGCTCACCCCTCTCGGGACAGTGGGTGGGCAGGCAGGTTGCCAACTCGCTGTCTGGTTGAATTCGACCCCCGGTGCTGACGATGCTTCGGGTCCGGCCACTTCGACGGGGTCGCGGCGATGGAGACAAAAAAAGCCCGCTTGCGCGGGCCTTTTGATTTCCGGCAGTCGAACCGGTGTTACTTCTTCGCCGCGATCTCTTCCAGCCGGGTGGCGCGCACGATGTTGCCGTCCAGACCCGCTTCCTTGGCATTGGCGCCGTAGGCCACGGCCATGAGCTGCGAGTAGTACACCACCGGGATCTTGAACTTGGTGTTGTACTTCTTGTTGATCTGACCCTGGTAGACCTCGACGTTCATCTGGCACACCGGACAGGGCGTCACAATCATCTCGGCGCCGAAGTCGTAGGCGCTTTCGATGATTTTCTTGATCTGCACCTGGCTCTTCTCCGGTTCGGAGAAGGCGAGCGCGCCGCCGCAGCAAGTGACCTTCTGGTCGTATTTCTCGACCGCTTCGCCGCCGACCGTCTCGACCAGCTTGTCGAGGTACTTCGGGTTCTCGAACGACTCGCCGTTCACGCCGAACGGGCGGTTGGTCTGGCAACCGACGTAGCCGGCGATCTTGATGCCTTCGAGCGGCTTCTTCACCGGCTTCTTGAGTGCGTCGTAGCCGAGGTCTTCGATCAGCACCTCGACCATGTGGCGCACCGGCTGCTTGCCTTCGTAGCTGAGGCCGGCGTCCTTGAGGATGTCGTTCACGTCCGCCAGCAGCTGGCCGGAATGGCTGATGCGTTCCTGGCTCTCCTTGGTGCCGAGCCAGCAGGCCGCGCAGGTGGCGACGATGTCCTGCTTCGGGTTGTGCTGTTCCGAGAGCGCGATGTTGCGCGCGTTCATGATGTGGCGCGGCAGTTCGCCGCCCTCGGCGTAGCCGATGGACGCGCCGCAGCAGTTCCAGTCCGGAATCTCGTTGAGCTTGATGTCGAGCGTCTTGCACATGGACTCGACCGAGACCATGTAGTTCGCAGCCGATGCCTTGCGCTCCGACGAGCAGCCCGGGTAAAACGAATATTCTTTCTTTGCCATGACCTATATCCTTACTTAAGAGTGCCTAATAATAGGAGCGGACACTGCTCGAACCCGGCCCTCACCCTCATTCCCTAGTGAATGAAGCCCCATTCACTAGGGAGAGGGAGGCGAGCCGAAGCGCGCTTGCGCGCGCACTGGTTTTAACTCAATTGCTTGCGCTTGTCTTCGATCTCGCGCGCCTTCTTGAGCATCTTCTGCAGGTCGCCCTTGCCCTTGATGCCGTGCGAACTGAACAGGCCCATCGGGTTGAGGCGCCCGGTCTTGATGAGACCGAGACCCACCGGCAGCATCTCCAGGCCCTTCTTGATGCCGGAAACGATGCCGTCCATGAAATACAGGCCGACCGACAGCTTCAGCTCGTTAACGCGGCCTGAGGTGGAGATGTTCTTCCAGAAGATGGTCGCGAAGCGGCGCGTCGGGTTCTGCTTGTGGGCGATGCCGAGGCGGTTCGCGTAGTTGGCCAGGCCGTGCATGATGTGGGTGATCGGCAGCTCGCGCGGGCAGCGCACGATGCAGTTGTAGCAGCTGGTGCACATCCACATGGACTCGGAGGTCAGCACTTCCTCGCGCTTGCCGGCGCGGATCATCATGAAGATCTCCTGCGGCGGATGTTCCCAGGCCGCGCCGAGCGGGCAGGAGCCGGAGCACACGCCGCACTGCATGCACATCTTGACCCAGTTGCCATCTTCCACGTTCGCTTCGACTTCCTTGAGGAAGTCGTTGTGGTACTTCTGCACCATCGCCTGATTCGCTGTGCCCATGGTTGACTCCTAGAACTTGAGCGGGCTGAGACCGATCTTCTGGATCGTTTCGGCCATCTGGTTGATGAGCGCCGGGGCGCGCTGAATGTCGGTGATCGCGACCTCGAAGGTCTGCACGCGCTCGACTTCGAGCGACATGCCCTTCAGGGTGTCGTCGATCTTGCTCATGCGCACGTGCGCGAGCTCCGAGCCCTTCACGAAGTGGCACTGATAGTTCTCGCCCTTCTGGCAGCCCATCAGGATCACACCGTCGTAACCACTGCTCAACGCGTCGTTGATCCAGATAGTGTTGACCGAACCCAGGCAACGCACCGGAATGACGCGCGCAAAAGCCGAGTACTGGATCCTGTTCATGGCCGCCATGTCGAGCGCCGGGTAGGCGTCGTTCTCGCAGGCCAGCACCAGGATGCGCGGCTTCTCCGAGAACTGGTCGGGCATGTCCACGGCCTTGACCTGGTAGCCGACGCTGTCCACCGAATAGTTCTCGAACGAGATCACGCGTACCGGGCAGGCGCCCATGCAGGTGCCGCAACGGCGGCAGCGGCTCTCGTTGAACTGCGGATAGCGCTGCTCGTCCTCGTCGATGGCGCCGAACGGGCATTCCACCGTGCAGCGCTTGCACTGCGTGCAGCCTTCGCGGCGAAAGCTCGGGAAGCTCAGGTCGCCGGAACGCGGGTGCGCGGCGCGGCCGAGCATGGCGTTTTCCACCGCCTGGATCGCCTTGAGCGTGGCGCCGGTCGCATCCTCGATCGTCTGCGCCATGTCCATCGGCCGGCGCACCGGGCCGGCGGCGTAGATGCCGGTGCGGCGCGTCTCGTACGGGAAGCAGATGAAGTGCGAGTCGTTGAAGCCGTTCTTGAGCAGCGGCAGGTCCTTGCCCTGGCGATAGACCATGTTCAGCACCGACGCCTTGTTCTCCGCCCACTGGCCCGGCTCGTCCTGCTTCACCGCGTCGATGTCCACGCCGGAGTTCGCCACCATGCCGGTCGCGAGCACCACCAGGTCGGCCTTGGCGATGGCGTCTTCGTTCAGGATCTTGTCATTGAACTTGACCTGCAACTCGCTGCCCGCCACCACTTCGCTGGCCACGCCCTTGGTGAAGATCACACCCTTCTTCTGGGCGCTGCGATAGAAATCCTCGCCGTTGCCCGGGGTACGCAGGTCGGTGTACATCACCACCGTGTCGATATCCGGGTTCTGGTCCTTGAAGTACATGGCCTGCTTGATCGAGGTGTTGCAGCAGTGGCCGGAACAGTACGACAGCTCGCCTTCTTTGTCGGAACGCTGGCCGGCGCACTGGATGAACACCACGCTCTTGATCTCTTTGCCGTCGGACGGGCGCTTGATCGCGCCGCCGTTCGCGGCCTTGGCCAGCAGTTCCAGTCCGACCTGATCGACCACGTCCTTGCTCTTGCCGAAGCCGAGATGCGGCAGCTTGTTGGCGTCGTACGGCGTGAAGCCCGAGGCCATGATGATGCCGCCGACGTTCTCGGTGGCGGTCGATCCGGATTCGGTCGAGATGTCCACGCTGAACTGGCCGGGCGCACCGCTGGTCTTGCTGATGGTCGAATTCAGGAACACCTTAATGTGCTTGTCGGCCTCGATCGTCTTGATCAGGCCGGCGATGCCGGTATCCACCGGGTCGCTGTACGGTTCACGGAACGGCACGCGCTTGACGAGCTTCGCCGCCATGCCGCCGAGGCTGCCGGTCTTCTCCACCAGCAACACCTCGTAACCGGTCTTGGCCGCTTCGATGGCCGCGGTCATGCCGGAGATACCGCCGCCGACCACCAGGATGCGCTTGTTGTTGCCGTGATTCGGGTTGGTCTGCGGCGCTTCCATTTTCTTGACTTCGGCGCAGCCCATGCGGATGTAGTCCGCCGCCATCTCCTGCACGATTTCTTTCTTGTCGTCGTCGGCCGGGGTGATCCAGATGACACCTTCGCGCAGGTTGGTGCGGGTCAACGCGATGTTGCCGAAACTGAAGGTCTCGACCTTGGCGCGGCGCGAGCAGGCGGCGATCACCACGTGATTGACGCCTTCCTTCTCGATGTCCTGCTTGATCATGTCCACGCCGCTGGCGTTGCACAGGAACTCGTGCTCGCGCGCGATGTTGGCCTTGCCTTCTTTGGTGGCGATGTTCACCAGCTGTGCGGTGTTCAGGCGTTCGCCGATCCCGCAGCCCTTGCAGATGTACGCGCCGATTTTCATGTCTGCCATTGCTTATGCCTCCGCTCTCGAAACGCGGTTGATCACCTGAATCGCACGCAGCGAGGCCGCCGTGGCGCCCTGCACCGCGCGGTTCACGTCCAGCGCATTCGACGCGCAAC
>CAYHES010000077.1:0-11613 GCA_964355495.1 uncultured Acidiferrobacterales bacterium | reverse complement strand
GCATGGAGATCGACTCCAAGCCGGAGTCCATGGACAAGCTTGATCGCAAACTCATTCAGCTCAAGATCGAACGTGTGGCGCTGCAGAAGGAAACTGACGAGGCCTCGAAGAAACGTCTCGGGCTACTCGATGGCGAAATCGTGAAATTGCAGAAGGAGTACTCCGACCTCGACGAGATATGGAAGGTAGAGAAGGCCGCGGTGCACGGCTCCCAACACATCAAGGAAGCGCTCGAACGCGCACGCCTTGAGCTTGAAACGGCGCGTCGTGCCGGTGACCTGGCACGCATGTCCGAGTTGCAGTATGGCCGCATCCCGGAGCTTGAGAAGAAGCATGCCATGGCCGGTGGCCAGCAAGGCAAGGAGACAAAGCTGCTGCGTACCGCCGTGACCGAGAACGAAATTGCGGAAGTGGTGTCGCGCTGGACCGGCATTCCCGTGTCCAAGATGCTGGAAGGCGAGCGCGACAAGCTGCTGCGCATGGAAGACGAACTGGACAAGCGCGTTATCGGCCAGGCGGAGGCCATCAAGGCGGTATCGAATGCCATCCGTCGTTCGCGTGCCGGGTTGTCCGATCCCAATCGGCCGAATGGCTCGTTCCTGTTTCTCGGTCCGACCGGTGTCGGCAAAACCGAGCTCACCAAGGCGCTCGCTTCATTCCTGTTCGATACCGAAGAGGCGATGGTACGTATCGACATGTCCGAGTTCATGGAAAAGCATTCAGTGGCACGGCTCATCGGCGCACCGCCCGGATACGTGGGTTATGAAGAGGGCGGCTATCTGACCGAGGCGGTGCGGCGCAAGCCGTACAGCGTGATCCTGCTCGATGAGGTCGAGAAGGCGCATCCCGAGGTCTTCAACGTGCTGTTGCAGGTGCTGGACGACGGCCGCCTTACCGATGGTCAGGGCCGCACCGTGGATTTCCGCAACAGCGTCATTATCATGACCTCGAACCTCGGCTCGCAGACGATCCAGGAGATGGCGGGCGAGGAGAACTACGAGCGCATGAAGTCGGCGGTCATGGAAACCGTGGCGCAGCATTTCCGTCCCGAGTTTGTGAACCGCATCGACGACATCGTGGTGTTCCATCCACTCGGGCGCGAACAGCTGCACCGCATCACCGAAATCCAGGTTCGCTATCTGCGCGAACGGTTGGCGACGCGCGACATGGGTTTCACGCTCACGCCGGCGGCGCTCGACAAGCTGGCCGAAGCCGGGTTCGATCCGGTGTACGGCGCGCGTCCGCTCAAGCGCGCCATTCAGCAACAGATCGAGAACCCGCTGGCAACAGAGATACTGTCCGGCAAGTTCAGCGCAGGCGACACCATCCTGGCGGATGTCGTGGACGGCGCGATTGTCTTCGGCAAGGAAAAGGCGCGCAAGAAAACGGCGGTCTGTTGAGGAGGGCTAGCAGCTTGCTGAAAACCCCTGATTTTTAATCTCGGCAAGCCGTGTTTGGAACCAAGCCCGCGATCGCTTGTCGACCGGGGGCGGATCGGGTAGGGTTGGGGTGAGGTTTTTCTACAGGCTCGTTAGACGTCACCCATTGATGCAATTGACTTTTTTGAAGAGGTTATAGAATGTCCACAGCACAGCACAGCACAGCACAGCACAGCATCATTGCCATGTGCCGTATGTGGCAACAATCAGGTGCATGTTATTGCTGAAAAGGATCGAAACGGTAAGCCACTTACAAACGTGCTGTGCGTAAAATGTGGCTTAGTCTGGGTAGACCCACAACCAGCCAACGATGACATTGAAAAATTCTATTCATCCGAATATCGAATTAAGTACAAAGGTGCATTTCATCCAAAGCCAAAACATTGTTATCGCGAGACGCTTAGGGCAATAGACAGAGCGGCCCGGTTTCTACCAGTATATAGATCAGGTATGCGTGCACTAGATATTGGAGCAGGGGCAGGCTTTTTTGCCTATGTATTAAAACGGAAAGGAATTCTCATAGATGGTATTGAGCCCAATGAAGAATATGCAAACTATGCACGCGCAGAACTCAAATTGGATACCATCAGGACTGGATTTCTTAAAGATATAGCGGCTAAAAATCTCTACGATTTAATAACGATCAACCATGTGTTTGAGCACCTACAAGATCCTCGTCAGGCCATGATGCAAATGCACAAATTGCTCAACGAAGGTGGCCGTATTCTAATGGAAGTCCCCAATATTGAAGCAACATACCACGCGCCAAACAAGACATTTCATGTTGGGCATCTCTTTTGGTACAACCCAGCCACAATTCGAGCCTTAGCAATGCAATTAGGCTTTACTGTGGACGATATGCAAATTGTGCCTGGAACCAGGCACATTAATATAATTTTACGAAAAGCAAACCAACATGCATCTGAAGCCGAGATCAATGCAATTCTTTCAGGCAATGCTGATTACATCTTGGCAATTCTGCGACATCACACCATCTCGAGGCATTATCTATCCCCTGTCCCTTATTTGAGGTTCTTTAAGAAAATGCGCCAATATTCTAAAGAGCGGTCTTACGTTAAAAATTTTCACAGTGGCGCAACAATAGTCGATTCCGTATGCTCAAAATGGCTGACAACTTTATAACAACAACATCATTATCGATTGGTGCAATATTGCCTAACCTGCGCTTCGAGAGTGAGCCAGGAGTCTGCGCCGCAGAAACATTCTGCATTCAAGCGCAAGTCCGGTTTTCCGATTGGATTCCGGCGTGATCTATCGAACCTGACGATGCCTCGGTGCCCACTGGCGGATGTTGCGAACGGCGCGGTTGCCTTCGCCAAGGAAAAGGCGCGCAAGAAGGCTGCGGTCAGTTGAGGCTGGTCAGGTATCGTTGGAGCCGCAGATAAACTACAGCTCAATTGTCTTCCCGGGTATTTACCTTTACTATTCGCGGCCATTAGCACCGGATAATGCTAGCGCCCCGGTGCGCCACGCACAACCACAAGGCACCCCATTCATGTCCATGTTCCGCCGCCTCAAGGCCCCGTCCTCACTTGGGATCGACAAGCTCGCGCATGATCTCGTGCACCGTCGCTACCGTTTCCGCCAGTTCGTCGGCGTCGGCTTTCTGTTCGTACTGACCTTCCTCGGGCGTCCGGGTGAACTCGGCAGTGCCGGGCGATCGATGTTCCTGGTGGGCGCCGTGTTCGCGCTGCTCGGCATGCTCGTGCGCCTGTGGGCCTCCGGTCATGTGAAGAAAAACAAGGTGCTGACCACCACCGGCCCCTATGGTTACGTGCGCCACCCGCTGTATGTCGGCAACCATCTCATTACGCTTGGTTTCTGCATTGCCTCGGGATTATGGTGGAGCTTTGCGGCCTGGGCAGTGATCGCGCTGTTCTTCTATCCCGGCACGATTGCGCATGAAGACGAAGTGCTGCACAACCTGTTCGGCCAGTCCTGGGAGCGTTGGCGGGCCGTGACGCGCGCGCTCATCCCGCGGCTGACGCCCTATCAGGTCGGCGCGCAAGGTGAATGGTCGCTGGCCCAGAGTTGGCACAACGGCGAGCCGACCATCATTGCCGTCCTCGTCCTCTGCTTCGTCTATCTGGCACTCAGTTTTCTCTGAGCCCGGGCATGCTCCGCGGCCTCGACGGTCTTTCCGAAGACGCATTGGCCCGCTGGACCGAAGACAGTCTCGCCACCGGCCAGCATCGTCTCGCCCACGGCTATCAGGGCCAAACGCTCCTCTATCAGGACAAGCACCGGCGCCTGGTCATCAAGGTCCCGGCCGGACGCGGCATCCACAAGTGGATCGCCACGCTCATGCTGCGCCACGAGGCGCGCGTCTACGCACAGCTCACCGACTTCCCGGCCGCGCCGCGCTGCTACGGCCTGCTGCGCAAGCGCTATCTGGTGCTGGAGTACATCGAGGGCGCGCCCGCGCGCCATGCCGGGATCGCCGATCGCGAGGCGTTCTTTGCCGAGCTGCTGGGGCACATCAAGACATTGCACGCACGCGGTATCGCGCACAGCGATTTGCAGAAGCAGGACAACCTGCTGCTGGTGGACGGCCGGCACCCGTGCCTGCTCGATTTCGGGGCGGCCGTGATCCGCAAGTCCGGATTCGCGCCGTTCAACCATTTTCACTACCGCTTTGCCGCGCGTCTCGATTTCAACCAGTGGGCCAAGTTCAAATATCAGGGCCGGTTGGAGCGCATGAGTGCGGCGGATCGGGTGTATTACCGGCGTACCCGCATCGAAAGACTGGCGCGTGCACTCAAGCGCGTTTGGCGCACGCTGCGCGCCTGACTCGGTACGGTGCGACCGCTTTGGGATGTGTTGAATATCAGTAATTACTAATCTTCCTGTGCCCACAATTTTCCTGTAGTGAATCTCGCCAATATCGGTTAGTTTATGGTTTAAGCTGTTGATAACAGGACAGATGACAACAGGCCGGCACCGTTGACATGGACGCGCGGTGCCTGCCATTGAAAAAACAATAACCGTCCAGACACCACAGCCACTGTGACCGATAAATCCGGCAACATTCTTCCCCAGCCCACAGTTCGTCGCTACGACAAGCGTAGTATCAACGAGGCATTCAACCAGTTCCTCGGTATCGAGGATGCCGACCGGCGCATCCTGAAGCGCTTCCACAACACCCTGATCGAAGACAGCGAGGAATTTACCGAGACCTTTTATTCCTACCTCCAGGCCTATCCAGCCACGGCCGACATCCTGAAGCGCCATGCAGAGCGCGGCGGCGAGATCGCCGGCCTGGTGCGCACGCAGTTGCAGCACCTCTGGAGTTTCCTCACCGGCAATACCGACGATAAATCGGCCGAGCGTCTAGCGCATGTCGGCGGACTGCACCAGCGCTTCGGCATCGAGCCGGTATGGGTCATGGGCGCGTACCGGCTCTACTGGGACCACCTGCATGCGCGCATGCAGAGTAACGCGGCCATTTCCGCAGCCGAAAAATATAAGCTCGAAGATGCCGTCACCAAGCTCCTGTTCCGCGACATGGGCCTCATGCTCGAAGGCTACTGGGATGCCGCCATGCAGGCGGTCGAAACCGAACACCGCCTGCTGGAGGACTTGCAGGGACAAGTGACGAACCTGCTGGCCAACCTGCCGCAGATCCTGTGGTCGGTGGACGTGCTGAACAACCGGCCGCTGTACGTCAGCCCGTCAACGCGCAAGATCTGCAATCTCGACATCGAGATGCCCATTCCCTGTCTCGGCTGGACCGTGCCGGAGGACCGCGAGACCGTCAGGCTTGCCTGGCAGCAGGCGCTGCGCGGCGAACAGGTCGAGGTGGAAAGCCGTGTGCACGCGCCGGGCGAGAGCGTGCGCTGGTTCCGGCGCGTATTCCAGCCGTTCCGCGATGCCAGCGGCCGGGTGGTGCGCATCGACGGGCTGATGGAGGATGCCACCGACGCCAAACTCACCATCGAGCGCCTGCACCGCCTGGCCACGACCGACAGCCTTACCGGCCTGCACAACCGCGCGCTGTTTCTCGATCGGCTGGATCAGGCCATTGCCTCGGCGCGCCGCAACAGCGGTCGCCCGCATGTGGTGCTGATGCTCATGGACCTGAATCACTTCAAGGAGATCAATGACACCCTCGGTCATCCGGCCGGGGATGCCATTCTGCGGGTGGTGGCGGAGCGTCTCAAGGCCGTGCTGCGCGACGCCGATACGCTCGCGCGCCTCGGTGGCGACGAGTTCGCCATTCTTCTGCCGGACGTGAAGGACGGGCGCAAGACCGCCGAACGAGTGGCGCAGAATATTCTCGCCTGCTTCGCGAAACCGTTCCCGCATGCCGGGCAAGAACTGTATCTCGGCGCGGGTATCGGCATCGCCGTTTTTCCCGAGCACGGCGAGGAAATGGATACACTCATGAGCCGCGCGGATGTGGCCATGTACGGCGCCAAGCACCGGGATATCGCGCATGTGTTCTACGACGCCGCCAGCGATCCGCATACCCCGGAGCGCCTGCAACTCTCGGGCGAACTGCGGCGCGCGATCGAAAATCAGGAGTTTGTCTTGCATTACCAGCCACAGATCGATCTGCACACGCGCCGCGTGGTCGGCGTCGAGGCGCTGATCCGCTGGCAGCACCCGCAGCGCGGCCTGGTGGAGCCGGATGCGTTCATTCCCATGGCCGAGCGCCATGGCCTCATCAATCCCATCACCGACTGGGTGATGTCGGAGGCGTTGAAGCAATGCCGGCGGTGGCGCAATTCCGGTCGTTCCCTGCGCGTCGCCGTGAACATGGCGGGCCGCAGTTTTCAGCAGCCCGATTTGATCGACAGGCTCCAGGAGATGATCCGTTCCAACGGAACCCCGCCCGACTGCCTTGAGATCGAGATCACCGAGAATGTGCTCATGGCCGACATCGGGCATGGTGCGCAGGTTCTGCAGAAGCTGAATGAAGCCGGCATTACCATCACCATCGATGACTATGGCACCGGCTATTCTTCGCTCGCCTACCTCAAGAAGCTGCCGTTGCATACCCTGAAGATCGACAAGTCGTTTGTGCTGGAAATGGCGCGCGATGAGAACGACGCGGTCATTGTCCGCTCAACGGTCGATCTTGCCCACAACCTCGGCTACCGGGTGGTGGCCGAGGGCGTGGAGAATAAGGAGACCTGGGACCTTCTCGAAATTCTCGGCTGTGACAGCATTCAGGGCTACTATTCAGGGCGACCGATGGATGTCGTGCAAATCGACGAGTGGTTCAACGCCAGTCCCTGGAAAATAGGGCAAGGTTGCGTCGAGGCCTGAACGACGACAACCCAGTGCGCACTCCGCTACTGACGCAGAATAATCAGCCTGTATCGTTGCCCGCCAGGGAAGCTCCGAACAAGTACACGCTCGCCTTTTTCGTCATTCCGGCGAAGCCGGAATCCGGTGGTTTTAACAGACTTTCCTGGATGCCAGCTTTCGCCGGCATGACGATAGCGAATTTAATCAGAGGTTCCCTGGTCGCAGGCCCTGTCACCGTGTCGGGATGGGCGTCTATCCGCCAAGCCAGTTAGAATGCTACCTTCGCATTTTCCCGGAGCGGTTGGGCAGAACATGTACATCCTTCCCTGCTGCACGCGGACCGCGCCATGAATGAAACCGCTAATGGGACATCCGGCGCGCTCGTCACGGCGATGCGGCGCGGCATGCAGGCACAGCTCGCGCAATGGCGCCGCACGGTGCAGGCACAGGGCAACCGCCTCGGCTGGAAGATCGGTTTCGGCGACCACGCCTCGCAGCAGCGCATGGGGCTGGCGGCGCCGGTGCTCGGTTTCCTGCGCCGCGACCGACTGCTGGCATCGGGCGGTGTCTTCCGGATGCCGGCGCACGCCGTCATCAAGGCCGAGGTCGAGGTCGCGATTCGCATGGGCCGCGATGTCGCGGCGGGTGTTAGCATGACGGAGGCAGAAAGTGCCATCGCTGCCTATGCGCCGGCCGTGGAAGTGGTGGACGTGACCCAGCCGCTGGATGGTATCGAGGCCCTGTTGCGCGGCAATCTGTATCAGGCTGCCGTGTTGCTCGGCCCCGAGCAGCATGCGATTCCATCCGCCCCGCGGCAGACGATACAGGCGCGCCTGCATGTGGATGGCCAGCCTGTGCGGGAGAGCGAGCCGCTGCGCCTGCCGGAGCGCTTCGGTGAACTGGTGCAGCTGGCCGCCGAGACGTTAAGCCAGCATGGCGAGCAACTCGCGGCCGGCGACTGGATGATCTGTGGCGCCATCATTGAGCCAATTGCGGTCCACCCGGGAACTCATATCGATGTTGAGATGTCCTCGTTCGAGCGCATTACACTGGACTTCGCCGGGCCTTGAGACAGGTCGCTGAGATGTTGACTGGATCTTGTGCATGAGAATCGTCTTCCTCGATCGCAGCACTTTCTCCGCTTCCATCGCTTTTCCGGTGGCGCGCCTTGCCGCCGACTGGCAAGAACATGCGCGCACGGCGCCCGGCGAAGTATTGACCCACGCGGCCGAGGCCGCGGTGGTCGTGACCAACAAGGTGAAGCTTCCCGCCGTGCTGCTGGAAAATCTGCCGCAGCTCAAGCTGGTCGCCGTGGCCGCCACCGGCGTCGATCATGTCGATCTCGACGCCGCCCGGCGCCTCGGTATCGGCGTCTGCAACGTGCGCGACTACGCCACGCACAGCGTGCCGGAGCATGTGTTCACGGTGCTGCTGGCACTGCGCCGTAACCTGATCGCTTATGCGGCGGCGGCCACGAACGGTACCTGGTCGCGCGCCGAGAACTTCTGTCTGCACAACTGGCCAATCGAAGACCTGGCCGGTTCCACGCTCGGTGTGATCGGTGGCGGCACGCTCGGCCAGTCCGTGGCGAGGCTCGGCGCCGCATTCAACATGCGCGTGCTGCTGGCCGAGCAGCGCGCTGCGCCGCTGCGCCCCGGTCGTGTCGCGTTCGAGCAGGTGCTGGCCGAGGCGGATGTCTTGAGCCTGCATGTGCCGCTCACGCCCGCGACCCGCAATTTGATCGGCGCCGCCGAGCTGGCGCGCATGAAGCCATCGGCCATGCTCATCAACAGCGCACGCGGCGGGGTGGTGGACGAACTGGCCCTAGTCGGGGCACTGCGCGCCGGGCAGCTGGCCGGCGCCGCGGTGGATGTCCTCACCGTCGAGCCACCGCCGGCGGATCATCCACTGCTCAGCGCGAATATTCCCAACCTTCTTGTAACCCCGCACATCGCCTGGGCGAGCCGTCAGGCGCAGCAGCAGCTCGCCGACGAGGTGGTCGAGAACATCGCCGCATTCTTGCTCGGCGAAAGCCGTAATCGTGTTGTGTAATATTTTCAGCCGCAGATGAACACAGATAGGCGCAGATGACTATGTCTTGTTATCCTCGTTTCCTATCTGTACACATCTGCGTTCATCCGCGGCTGCTTTGGACTTTTTAATACAGTCAAATGACTCTGCCCATTGAAGAAGCCCTGCCACGCCTGCGCGAGGCGTTGACCAGCAATACCGCAGTGGTACTGCAAGCACCGCCGGGCGCGGGCAAGACCACCCTGGTGCCGTTGGCACTGCTCGACGAGCCATGGTTGAAGGGCAAGAGCATTGTCATGCTCGAACCGCGCCGGCTGGCGGCGCGCGCCGCTGCTGGGCGCATGAGTCAGTTGCGTGGCGAAAATGTCGGTGCGATGGTCGGCTACCGCATCCGCTTCGAGAGCAAGGTGTCGAAGGCCACGCGCATCGAGGTGCTGACCGAAGGCATACTTACCCGCCGCTTGCAGAACGACCCAGCCCTGGAAGGCGTGGGGCTGGTGATTTTCGACGAATTCCACGAGCGCCACCTGCACGCCGACCTGGCGCTGGCGCTGTGCCTCGACAGTCAGCGCGGTCTGCGCGACGATCTGAAAATCCTGGTTATGTCCGCCACGCTGGACGGCGCGGCCGTGTCACGCCTGCTGAACAATGCACCCATCGTCAGCAGCGAAGGCCGCAGCTTTCCGGTGGACGTGCAATACCTGCCACGCGATCCGGAAGGGCGGCTACCCGATGTTGTGGCGCAGGCGATTCTGCGCGCGCTTGGCGAACATGAAGGTGACGTGCTGGCGTTCCTGCCCGGCGCCTGGGAGATCCGCCGCACCCAGAGCCACATCGAGGCGACGCTCAAGAACAGCCAAGTCGATATCTATCCGTTGTACGGCGACCTGCCGTGGGAACAGCAGGAGCGCGCCATCCGTCCGGGCGGCGCAACGGGGCGGCGCAAGGTGGTGCTGGCCACGCCCATCGCCGAGACCAGCCTGACCATCGACGGGGTGCGTGTGGTGGTGGACTCGGGTTACGCGCGCGTGCCGCAGTTCGATCCGAAGAGCGGGCTATCGCGTCTCGTGACCCAGCGCATTTCGCGCGCCTCGGCCGAGCAGCGCGCCGGCCGCGCCGGCCGTACCGCGCCCGGCGTCTGTTACCGGCTGTGGGGCGAGACCACGCAGCGCGGCCTGATTCCGCAGGCGATCCCGGAAATCCGCAGCGCCGATCTCGTACCACTGGCGCTCGAACTGTCTGCCTGGGGCGTGCAGGACGCCACCAGCCTCGCCTGGCTCGATCCGCCACCGGCCGCGTCCCTCGCGCAGGCGCGCGACCTGCTGGTGGAGCTGGATGCGCTCGATGAACAGGGCCGCATCACCACCGCCGGCCGCGCCATGGCGCAGTTGCCGCTGCACCCGCGCCTTGCGCACATGCTGCGCGCCGCGGAAAAAATGCAGCGTGGCGCGCTCGCCTGCGACATCGCCGCACTCATCTCTGAACGCGACATCCTCATGGGCGAAGCGCGCCGTTCCTGTGATCTCACCGAACGCCTCGAGGTGCTGCGCGTGTTCCGCCAGCAAGGCCGCAAGGGTGCGGAGGCGCGCGGCGCCGACGCCAACGGCTGTGCGCGTGTAGATCAGGCCGCGCGCCAGTGGCGGCGCCTGATCGGCGCGCGTGACGAAGCCGCGGGCTTCGATCCCGACGATGCCGGCCAGTTGCTGGCGCTGGCCTATCCGGACCGCATCGCCCAACAGCGCGCGCCGAACGGCCCGGCCTATCTGCTCGCCAACGGCCGCGGTGCGCGCCTGCCGGAATGGGAAATCCGCTTGCGCCAGCCGTTTCTGGTCGCCGCCACGCTCGATGCCGGAGAAGGCGAGGGCTTGATCTATCTGGCCGCAACCCTGCGTGCAGAGCGGTTGCCCATGCTCATGCCCGGCCACGTGAAAAGCGAAGAAGAAGTGCGCTGGGACGCGGAGCAGCAGATCGTGGTCGCGCGCCGTGTCGAGCGCCTCGGCGCGCTGGTGCTGGACAGTGCGCCGTTAAGGAACGCCGGCCCTGCGAAACTGCGCGCCGCCATGCTCGAAGGTGTGCGGCGCTTGGGACTGGACGTGCTGCCGTGGACCGACGAAGCACGCCAGTGGCAGGCGCGCGTGCTCAGCCTGCGCCAGTGGTTCCCGGAGGAAAGCTGGCCGGATGTGTCGGACACTGCGCTCGCCGCCACACTCGACGACTGGCTCGCGCCGTATCTCGATGGCATCACGCGCCGCGATCATCTCGCGCGCCTCGATCTGCCCGCCATTCTCAAGGCGCGTCTCGACTGGAAGCAGGGTCAGCAACTCGACAGTGATGCGCCTACACACATTGCCGTGCCGAGTGGCTCGCAGCTCAAGCTCGAATACAAACCCGGTGAATCACCGGTGCTGGCGGTGAAGCTGCAGGAGATGTTCGGACTCGCCGACACCCCGCGCATCGCGCGCGGGCGCGTGCCGGTGACGTTGCATCTCTTGTCGCCCGCGCGCCGGCCGATCCAGGTGACGCAAGACCTGAAAGGATTCTGGGAACGAACCTATGCGGAAGTGAAAAAGGAACTCAAGGGCCGCTACCCCAAACACCCGTGGCCGGATGATCCGTGGAATGCCGTGCCGACGGCACGGGCCAAGCGGCGAATGTAGGGTGCGTTCCACGCACCAACCTTAACTATCCCCTATCCCTTGAGGGAGATGGCCAGGGAGAGGGTGAAGGTGTATCGCCTGCGGCGATGCTTGAACTGCTAAGGTGCCGCTGGCCGCGCGGCGGCGGGTTACTTTTTCTTGTTCGGCCAAGAAAAATGTAACCAAAAAGAAGGCCGCCCCGGAGCCGCCGACACCCCCTGCGCTTCTCGCCC
>CAYHES010000076.1:0-11623 GCA_964355495.1 uncultured Acidiferrobacterales bacterium | reverse complement strand
CCAAGTGCCACGACTGCCACACCGGCCATCGCATCCAGCCGAGCAAGAACCCGCTTGCCACCACGCACGTCAAGAACCGGCTCCAGACCTGCAAGGAGTGCCACAAGAGCGAGGCGACCGCCGGCTTTGTTTCCTTCGAGCCGCACGGCAACACCCATGACTACAAGCGTTTCCCGGCGCTATGGATCGCCTCGAAGTTCATGATCGCGCTCCTGGGGATCGTGTTCCTGTTCTTCTGGGGTCACTCGGCGCTGTGGTTCCGGCGCGAACTCAAAGAACGGCGAATCCTGACGCACGTGTCGCCGGCTGCGGGCAAGCATGTGCGCCGTTTCGGCGCGCCGGTGCGGGCGGCGCATCTCGCGCTCGCCGTCGCGGTGATGACACTCGTGCTCACTGGCACCACGGTGCTTTACGCCGACAGTTTCTGGGCGCCGACGGTGATGTCGCTCCTCGGCGGCCCCAAGATCGCGGCCGTCATCCACCGCGTCGCCGCGGGGACGTTCGCGCTGCTGTTCTTCGGCCACCTGATCGCGGTGCTCGTCAAGGCGGTGCGCGACCGGCGCTTCCGCTGGTTCGGGCCGGAGTCGCTGCTGCCGCGGCTTCAGGACTTCAGGGACTTCGCCGCCATGTGGCGCTGGTTCCACGGGCGCGGTCCGCGGCCGGTGTTCGACCGCTGGACCTATTGGGAGAAGTTCGACTACTGGGCGCCGTTCTGGGGCATGTTCGTGATCGGGTTGTCCGGGCTCATGCTGTGGTTCCCGGGTTTCTTCGGACGGTTCCTGCCGGGCTGGGTGTTCAACGTCGCCACCATCGTGCACGGCGAGGAGGCGTTCCTGGCGGCGGTGTTCCTGTTCAGCGTGCACTTCTTCAACAGCCACTTCCGCCCCGAGAAGTTCCCGCTCGACATCGTCATGTTCACGGGCTGTGTGCCGCTCGAGGAGTTCCAGCACGAGCGCCCGGTGGAGTATGAGCGGCTGATGCGCGAGGGCAAACTCGATCGGTACCTCGTGGACCCGCCCTCGGCGCGGGCGGTGTACTGGTCGAGGGTGCTCGGCTTCACGCTGATCGCGATCGGGCTCGCGGAACTCGCGTTGGTGCTGCTCGGCTTCCTGCAAAATCTCCTGTCCTGAGTTGGCGCGTTCGCCTACAGCACCCTCGGCATTCCGTTCGCCGCCGGGGCGCACTTCCCGCTGCTCGGCCTGCCGCTCAATCCGAAGATCGCCGGCGCCGTTAAAGTCCACTGCGCCAAAAAAGGCGCCTGGATGGCCATATCGTCGGTGACGGTGGTGAGCAACGCCAACCGCTTGCGTTGGGTCCATCTCGGCGGTATCCGGTTCTGATTTCAGAATAACGCCGCGATCTGTTGTTTTCCCGCACCCTGCAAGGCCTTGGCGACGGATTGTTGTCTGCTATGCTTCCTGTGTGGCCGCGCAATGGCCCGGCGTCACGCTGCTGTACAGCAGCGCGCACAAGACGCCTCCGCGGGGGTACCGGTTCGGTACGGAGTAAACCCGGTTTCAGGGAAAACACGGCGGACGCATTCTCGCCAAAAGAAAAATACCGCACACGAGACGGCCATGAAAATAACCCCCCAAACCTCCCTGAACCTCAGCGTCATCCTGGGGTTTGCGCTCATCGTTCTATTGATGGTAGCGCTGACCCTGGTCGGCCTGCTGCGGATCGCCGAGATCAATCGCCACATGGAGAGGATCGTCACGAACAATAACGTGAAGACCGATCTGGTCCATACCATGAAAGACAGCTTGCGCGAGCGGACCATTATCACGCACCTGGTTTCGCTGCTGAAAGATCCATTCGCGCAGAACGAGGAATACCTGAATTTTAACGATCAAGGGGTCGCCTTTTCCGCGGCGCGCGCCGCCCTGGAGGGCATGCCACTGAGCCCCGAGGAAAAAGAGGTGCAGGCCCGTATCCGTGCCCTGACCGTCAAAACGCAACCGTCCGTCGTTCGGGCGGTGGATTTGGCCATGAACGGGAAGACCGCCGAGGCACGCAAGTTGATCGAAACCGAGATAGTGACCGCACAGAAATCAATCTCGCTGGAACTCAACCAACTGCTGGAACTGCAGAAACAGGAAACCGGGAATGCCGTGGCGCAAGCGAAGGGCGCCTACGAGAGTACGCGTTTGCTCATGCTGGTCCTGGGCGGTTCCGCCGCCGGGCTGGGCCTGGGGATCGCCTTTGTGGTTATCCGCAATGCCAACAAGCAGGCCGATTCGCTGCAGCATCAGGCGATGTTCGACAACCTGACCAACCTGCCGAATCGCGTGCTGTTTGCCGACCGCCTGCAGCAAACGGCACTGATCGCGCGTCGTGAAAAGCGCGCCTTCGGCCTGTTTGCCATGGACCTGGATCGATTCAAGGAGATCAACGATACGCTCGGGCACCACATCGGCGACCAGGTGCTGCAACACGTGGCGGCCTGCACCCGCAGTTGCCTGCGTGAATCCGACACGGTGGCGCGCATGGGGGGTGACGAATTCACCATTCTTCTGGCGACGGTCAGCGGCCAGGAGGGTGCCGTCGCGGTTGCGAAGAAGATCCTGAAGGCGATCGGCGAGCCCCTCATGATCGCCGGACGCAGTCTGGAAATCGGAGCCAGCATCGGCGTGGTGATTTTCCCGCAACATGGCGATGACCTGGACGCGTTGATGCGCCAGGCCGACGCCGCCATGTATGCCGCCAAGCAGGCGCAAAGCGGATACCGGGTTTATAGCGACGACCTGGGTCATGGTGCCGACGATCGCATGGCGCTGCAAGGCGAGTTGCGTCAGGCGATCGCCAACAATGAGCTGGTGCTGCACTACCAGCCGAAGATCGACTTCAGCGCTGCCCAGGTGAGCGGCGTGGAAGCGCTGGTGCGCTGGCAGCATCCCGTCCATGGGCTCATGGCTCCGGACACGTTCATTCCATTGGCCGAGCAAACCGGCCTGATCAAGCCGTTGACCAGATGGGTGCTGATAACGGCCTTGCGCCAATGCGAGGAATGGTACCGGACGGGGATATCGCTCTCGATGTCGATCAACGTCTCGGCCATCAGCATTCAAGACCCGGAATTTCCGGATCAGATGGCGAAGCTGCTGGAAGAGTTCAATGTGCCCACCTCCCAAATCGAGCTCGAGATTACGGAAACCGCGGTGATGTCCGAGCCGGTGCGGGCCGTTGAGTGCATCCGCAAGCTCAGCACCCTGGGCTTCCAGATTGCCATCGACGATTTCGGGACCGGGTACTCCTCCATGGCGTATCTGAAGGAACTGCTGGTGGCAAAGATCAAGATCGACAAATCCTTCGTGAAGGACATGGCGTCGAATCACAACGATGCCGTGATCGTGCGCTCCACCGTCGAGCTGGGTCACAATCTCGGGCTCAAGGTGGTGGCCGAGGGCGTTGAGGACCAGGCCGCCTGGGACAAGCTCAAGGGACTCGGTTGCGATTCGGCGCAGGGGTATTACATGAGTCGCCCGTTGCCCTCCGTGGATTTCCTGGCCTGGCTACAGAAATCGCCTTGGGGTATTCCGAAAAAGACTACATCGTGACGCAGGGTGCGCTTGCGCACCTTCACGTGAGCTACCTGTACTTCCATCCCATGCCCGTGGCCTTGTCTGGCGGAGCGGTTCCGCTATAGTGGTCCGGCATCCCGCCACACAGGGAATAACAAGAACAGGGAGGAGGCATGAGCGCTCCGGTCGTATTGCCGCTGTGGTTGTTCCTGCTGATCATTGCGTTCGCTGCCTGGGCGCTGGCCGAGCGCGTGCTGGTGCCGGGCGTGCGCTGGGTGCTGCGCCGCCGTATCAATCGCGTGATCGACGAGGTCAATACCCGTCTTAATATCGGCATCCGCCCGTTTCAGCTCACCAAGCGTCAGGTGCTCATCGACCGCCTGGTCTACGACCCAAAGGTGCTCGAAGCGATGCAGGCGTATGCCGCCGAGCAGCACATGCCGCGCGAGGTGGCGCAGGCGCGGGTGCTCAAGTTCGCGCGCGAGATCGTGCCGGCGTTCAACGCCTACATCTATTTCCGCATCGGCTACTGGCTGGCGGGACGGCTGGCGCGGCTGCTGTACCGGGTGCGGGTCGGCTTCGCCGACAATCACCGGCTGGCGCGCATCGACCCGGATGCGACCGTGGTGTTCGTGATGAACCACCGCTCGAACATGGATTACGTGCTGGCCGCGTTCCTGGCCGCCGAGCAGACCGTGCTGTCGTACGCGGTCGGCGAGTGGGCGCGCATCTGGCCGCTGCAACAGCTGATCCGTTCCATGGGCGCGTACTTCGTGCGCCGCCGTTCCAATGATCCGCTCTACCGGCGCGTGCTGGAACGCTACGTGCACATGGCCACGCGCGAAGGCGTGTGCCAGGCGGTGTTCCCGGAAGGCGGGCTGTCGCGCGACGGCAAGTTGCAGGCGCCAAAACTCGGCATCCTCGATTACATGCTGCGCGGTTTCGACGCTGCGCACGGACGCGACATCGTGTTCGTGCCGGTCGGCATCAATTACGACCGCACTCTTGAAGACCGCTCGCTGGTGCGCCGCCTCGACCCGAACGCGCCGCGTCGGTCGGGCCTGTTCGTCACCCGTACCACGCTCGGTTTCATTGCCCGCAACCTCTGGCTCATGCTGCGCAGCCGCTGGCGACGCTTCGGTTACGCCAGCGTCAACTTCGGCACGCCGGTGTCGGCGCGCGAGTGGTGCCGGGAAGAGGGCGTGAATCCGGCGACCCTGTCGCAGGACGAGCGCTTCCGGCATGTCGAGAAACTGGCCGGCGAGATCATGCAGCGGGTCGCGCGCCTGGTGCCGGTGCTGCCGATCCCGCTGGTGGCGGAGGCGTTGCTGGCCGCGCCCGAAGGCGTGACCGGTCTCGACCTCAAGGCGCGCATCGACCAGCGCATCGAAGCGCTCCAGGCCAGGGGCGCCGTGATCATGGTGCCGCCGCACACCCGCAGCTACACCGTGGACACGGCGCTCGACATGCTGAAGCTGCGCCATCTGGCGATCGAACAGGACGGGCGGCATGGCGCCGCGCCGGAGGCGCGCGAGCTGCTGGCCTACTACGCCAACTCGCTGTCCGCCTGGCCGGGCGGCAGCGGCAGCGTGGAAATCCCCGCGCCGCGTGGCTAGGATGGCGTATCGCCGAAGCCGGCGGCATGGCGTTACCATGCCGTGGCCAACATCGACGACCCAACGTTGTGCTGTTCAAGGTGCGCAAGCGCTGAATATTATTATCCAAGAAACGGCTTTAGCCGCAGATGAACGCAGATGATCATGCTATGGATGCACCGCGGTCATTCACCCTTTTGGTGGACTGGCGAATACCGGCAGCGCATTGAATATCCGCGTTCATCTGCGGTTGACTGCTTTTTCCAGAATTATTGTTACTGCACCCCGGAGATTCCATGAGCAACACCGATTACGCCGCCCTCAACAAGCGCTTCGCCATCCCCGGCCAACTGGATTTCGCGCCCGGGCCGGGCGGGCTGGCGGTCGCGGAAGTGAACAATGCGCATGCCGGTGCCATGATCGCGCCGCAGGGCGCGCACGTCATGACTTGGGCGCCGCGCAAGGCGCAACCGGTCATCTGGCTGTCGAAGGCCGCGACGTTCGTGCCCGGCAAGTCGATCCGCGGCGGCGTGCCGGTCTGCTGGCCGTGGTTCGGGCCGCACGCGACCGAGGCCAGGTTTCCGGGACACGGCTTCGCGCGCACGGTGATGTGGGAGGTGGTGAAGACCGAGTCGCTGCGCGACGGCGCCACGCGCCTTACCTTCCGCATCCTGCAGGATGACGCGACGCGCGCGCAATGGCCGCATGCCAGCGAGGCATACAACATCGTCACGATCGGGCGCACGCTCGATATCGAGCTGGTCACGCGCAACACCGGTAGCAGCCCGGTCACTGTCGGCGACGCCTTCCACACCTATTTCGAGGTGAGCGACATCCGCCGCTGCACCATCCACGGCCTTGGCAATTGCCCGTACCTCGACAAGGTGGATGGCGGCAGGCAGAAACAGCAGACCGGACCGGTCACCATCGATGGCGAGGTGGATCGTATCTATCTCAATTCGACTGCTGACGTGCTGATCGACGACCCCGGCCTGAATCGCCGTATCCGCGTGCGCAAGCGCGGCAGCCGCTCGACCGTGGTGTGGAACCCGGGGATCGAGAAGGCCGCGAAAATGGGCGACTTCGGCGACCACGGCTACCTTAATATGGTGTGCGTCGAAAGCACCAACGCCGCCGATGACGTGGTGCAGATCCCGGCCGGCGGTGAGCACCATTTGTGGGTGCGTTACAGCGTCGAGCCGCTGGGCTGAGCGGACATGACTGCATTACTTGTCAATATTGCCGGCGTGCTGGCAGCCCTCTCCCGCAAGCGGGAGAGGGGGAGATTGTTCCGCGACGGAGGCAGGTGATGACAGCCGCCCTGGTGAATGTCGCGGGACTGGTATTAGTTGGCCTGATCGTCTGGTGGTTCTGGCTGTCGAAGCCGAAGACGCAGCGCGTCGCGAGCGGCGCGATCGATGTCATTGTCGAGGGCGGTGTGTACACCCCGGCGCGCATCGAAGTCGCCGCCGGCCAGCCCGTGACCTTGCGCTTCCTGCGCAAGGATCCGAGCCCGTGCGCCGAGAAGGTGTTGTTCGACGATCTCGGCATCGCCGCCGATCTCCCCATTGGCCTGCCGGTTGAACTCACCATTACGCCGAAAGAGGCCGGCGAGCACGCGTTTACTTGCCAGATGCAGATGTATCGAGGCACGCTGGTGGTGAAGGCGTAACGATTTCTCCCGCTAACGCGCCCCCCGCGGCGACGGAGGACGGAGAAATCTGTCCGGCGGCCATTTCACTATCGCGGCCCTTGCCATCGGTGGATCGCCGCGGTGCAAGATCCTCGACCCGGTAAGCCGCGGCAATTCGGTTACCGCCACTTCCGGCGCGAAATCCGGTCGTTCGTCTTCACTGTCGCTGGGTTGTCGGTCGTCGCAGCTTGCCGGACCGGATTACCCGGCCGTGCGCGAACCGGGGCGCTTGCTATTGAGCGGGCTCATGCCAGTGTAGATGTTCAACCCCGGACGGTTGAGGATACGGATGTGGCCGCGCGGTGCCTCGATGATCCGCTCGCGCTTGAGTTCCGCCATCTGCCGGCTCACGGTTTCCACGGTCAGGCCGAGCATGTCGGCCATTTCCTGGCGCGACAGCGGCAACGGGACATCCACCTGCGGACCGTCGTGGCCATGCTCGGGCACGAGCGACAGCAGGAACAGCGCGATCTTTTCGGCGGATGATTTCTGGCCGAGGATGTGAATCAGGGCCCGGGCTTGGACCAGCTCCAGGTTCAGGAGCTGCACCATGCGGCGCGAAACTTCCAGATTCTCCTCCAGCACCCGCAGCATGTCGCGATGCCGGATGCCGCACAGGCGCGCCGCCGTCAGGGCCGTGGCGGTGTAGGGGTGGTGCAGGTCGTCGATGGTGTCGTAGCCGATCAGTTGCCCGGCGACCGCGATGCGCATGATCTGCTCGCGGCCGTCCGCTCCGGTGACTGAAAGCTTGAGTTGCCCGGCGCGCACCACGTACAACCAGTCGCTGGTCTCGCCCTGGCGAAAAATGATCTCCTGGGGTTCCGCGGTGCGGCGGCTGAGCAGGCCTTGGATCTCGCAGGCCTGTGCGTCGGTCAGGCCTTCGTGCAGGTGGGCCTCGCACAAGAGGCAGTCGTCAGTGTGGCACAGGCAGGCGGACATGAGCGCATTTCCTCGGATTGTGGTGGCGGGCGTCCGGCCGGCATGACCTCATCGTGACAACGACGCAGAGGTTGATCATCCCCGTCTGGAAAAAAATATACCGGCAAAATTGATATCGATCAATGATAGCAGCGGTTGCATGGTGCATAAGAGAACCGTGATTGACCTAAATGCAGTTCAGGGCCGGGCAATTGAGGAAATTCGAGATGATGGAGTTTCTTCAGGGAGGGACGAAAAAATTCTTAATTACCATTCATACACTTATCAATTCTATTATGTTAGGCAAAAGAACTAAAGGAGACGTGTCATGAGATTAAGAACATCAGCAGGATCGAGTTTGTGGAAGGGTTTTGGCATTGTCGTGGGGGTAATAGCGGGGCTGGTCGGAACGACGGCATGGGCAGGCACGATCACCGGGTCGGCGCATGACTTCTCCACGACGGGTTGGGCGGGCGGGCAGATTTGCGTCGCCTGTCATACCCCGCACGGCGGCAACACCACCGTGACCGATGCGCCGCTCTGGAACCATGCGGTGACCACGGCGACTTACACCCTGTACAGCAGCGGTACGCTGAATGCGGGGCCTTTGGCCCAGCCCAGTGGCGTGTCCAAGCTGTGTCTGTCGTGTCACGACGGCACCGTGGCGATCGATAGCTTCGGCGGCGCGACTGGCAGCAACTTCATGACCGGGTCCAAGGCGGTCGGTGCCGCGGCGCAGGGCAGTCTGGCCAACGATCACCCGATCGGGTTTACCTACGACACCACACTGGCCACCGCGGACGGCGCTTTGTACGATCCGGCTACCCGCAACGTGACCATCGGTACCGGCGGTGATCGCTCCAAAGCCGGCACGGTCGCCAGCCTGATGCTGTTCAATGGCCGGTTGGAATGCGCGTCCTGCCACGACGTGCACAACAGCTTCACCGCGAACAACGGTACCGGCACGGGTGCGCCGCTGTTGCGCGTGACCAAGGCCGGCAGCGCCATCTGCCTGACCTGCCACAACAAGTAAATACCTCGGCAACGAAGTACTGGCCCACCGCCTCCAGACAGGAACCTGAGTTCCCCAAGGAGGCGGTGGAGTCCAGACGATGCGGCCTGCCACGCAGCCCCGGTTGCGTGATTGTCTGAAGCAGAACAATTACAATTTTCTCGGATCAGTCCCGAGTCGGCAGATGACCATGACCGCACACCCGCCAGTAACCCGGCCTCGGCGCGGGCCTCTCCGTGCAAGCGCCGGCACCCTGCTGCTTGGCATCGTACTGCTGACCGGTGCGTCCGCCATGACCGGCTGCGCGACCACGACCGAAAAGAAAGTCGCGCGCGCCACGGTCTTCTATCCGCCGCTCCCCAACCCGCCGCGCATCCAGTATCTCGCCACCTTTTCCGGTCCCAATGACGTGGGCGCCACGCGCAGTGTGTTTCTCGACTTTCTCATGGGCAAGGATTCCGCGGAAACGGAGGCCATCAAGAAGCCGTATGGCGTGGCCATCCATGCCGGCCGGATTTACGTGGTCGATACCCGTGGCGGCGGCTATGCCGTGTTCGACCTGCAGAACCGGCGCTTCGAGGTGGTACAGGGGTCCGGCGGCGGCAAGCTGCTGAAGCCCATCAACATCACCATCGAAGCGGACGGCACCAAGTATGTGACCGACACCGGCCGCGAGCAGGTCGTTGTCTTTGACAGCCAGGACCGTTACGTGCGCGCCTACGGCGCAACCGGCGAGTTCAAGCCCGGAGACGTGGCCGTCTTCGGCGACCGCGTCTATATCAGCGATCTCAAGCATCACGACGTTCAGGTGCTGGACAAGGAGACCGGCAAGCTGCTGTTCAAGATCGGCAAGGCGGGGTCGAAGGAAGGCGAGTTCGTGTTTCCGACCAACCTGGCGATCGGCCCGGACCGAGGCCTGTACGTGGCGGACACCGGCAATTTCCGCGTTGAAAAATTCACCCTCGACGGAAAATTCGTGCGCAGCTTCGGCGCGATCGGCGCGGGCTTTGGGCAGTTCGCGCGTCCCAAGGGCGTGGCGCTGGACCGCGACGGGCGCCTGTACGTGGTCGATGCCGCCTTCCAGAACATCCAGGTGCTGTCGCCCGAGGGCAAGCTGCTGATGTTCTTCGGCAGCTCCGGCGACGATCCGGAAAACATCAACCTGCCGACCCAGGTGGTTGTCGATTACCACAACCTCCGCTACTTCCAGCCGTATGCCGATCCCAAGTTCAAGCTGGAGTATGTGATTCTCGTCGCCAGCCAGTTTGGCGCCAGCAAGGTCAACGTCTACGGCTTCGGCCGGATGGAGGGAATGGACTACGACGTCACGGACGCGCCTGCCCGGGACAATGGGCGCTGAGGCAATGGGGCGGGGAGTCGATCGCGACCTTCCCTCGATTCGCTGCCGGCGGGGCCGGACAAGAAAAGAACGCGGGAGGACTATTGGACATGAGCGTGCACGGGAGGCGACGGCAGGACCGCGGCCCGATCGTGGGCGTGGCCGGACTGGTGCTCGGCCTGTCCGGTGCCTGCCTCGCGGAGGAGATCACCCCGTTCCGCTTCACCGGTTTCGAGGGCAACGTGTCGATGAGCTATCTGTCGGATTCGCAATCGCAGGGCACGAGCGGCGGCCCGGCGTCCACCTATGCGATCTCCAACATGCAGGAAGAGGTGTTCCTTAATACCCACAGCTATTTCTATCATCCCAATTTCCTCAAGATGGACCTGGGCGGCGGACCGCTGTGGGTCCAGAACCGGGTGGAGTCCGACACGGCCAGCCGGGACGATCGCGAAACGCTTTACAACCTGACCGGGCGGCTGAGTTTCCTCGAACAGAAACCGTACCCGCTGGCGATTTACTACGACCACCTGAACCCGACCGTTTCCACCAGCCTGACCCAGAGCTTTGTCCAGACCAACACCAAGACCGGGGCGACCTTCTCGCTGCGCGAGCCGCTGTCGCCGGTGCTCGTCACCGCCGACGTCTTCCGCTTGCGCTCCGAGGGCCAGAGCGCGGCCTGGGTGATCGACGACAACATCGAGCAGGGATCGTTGCGCATGTCCACGGCCCTGGGCAAGGACGGTTACGGCCAGATGCTGTACCAGGTGAACCGCCAGGACTCCGTGAGCGGCAACCCGGCCCTGCCGATCGTGCCGGCCACCATCGAGAACCACACCGCCAGCCTCGATACCCGCATGCTGTTTGGCGCGGAGCGGGCCTTCACCTTCACGAATTTTCTGAGTTACAACACGCTTTCCTACGTGCGTCCGGACTTCACCCTCGATCGCCAGGATTTCCACTTTGCACCCGATCTGCGCTGGCAGCACTCGGACAGCCTGACCTCGTTCTACAGCTACAACCTGTACAAGAGCAGCGAGAGCACGACCGACACCATGACCGACACCACCAACCAGTCGGCGCGCACCGGACTGATGCATCGCGATGCCGACCGGCTGTTCGTCACGGCCGACGTGCATGGCGAGGACAACCGCATCACCGGTCTCAGCTTGCGTTCCTACGGCGCCGGGCTGCAGGCCAGCTACACGCAGCCTCTGACGAATGCCATCCTGCGCCTCAGTGCCGGCGCGGTGTATGACCAGAAGGACCGGGAGGCGGTTGCGGCGCTGGTCAGTGTCACCGGCGAGCGTATCGCGCTGGTGGACGGCATTCCCGTGACACTCGCACAGGATTTCATCGACACCAGCACCATCATCGTTTCAAACCTTGACCGTAGCCAGACGTACACGTTGACGGACTATCGAATTATCGTGATTGGCGCGCGCACCCAGATTCAGCGGCTCGCCACCGGCAATATCCTCGATGGCCAGGAGGTGCTGGTGGATTACGCCTTCCAGACCGGCGGCACGGCTGGCTTCAACGTCC
>CAYHES010000075.1:0-11706 GCA_964355495.1 uncultured Acidiferrobacterales bacterium | reverse complement strand
GGGCGTGAATGAAAGGCTGTTGCCGTTCCTGCCGGTACCGATCGTGGAACGCAACCAGGACGGCAGTTATTACCTGCTCACCGAGAAGGACAAGCCGCAGACTATCGGTCGCCTCTCGGCGCATCTCGGCAATGCCGGCGTGCTGTTGCGCGCCTACATCTACGCGCGCCTGCTGGGGCGCGAGGGCATGCAACGTGTCGCCGAATTTTCGACGCTCAACGCCAATTACATGCTGGCGGAACTCAAGAAACGCGGTTTCGACCTGGCCTTCCCCAAACGCCGCGCCACGCACGAGTTCATTGTCACGCTCAAGAAGCTGAAAGACGAAACCGGCATCAGCGCCATGGACTTCGCCAAGCGCCTGCTCGACAAGGGCTACCATGCCCCGACCACCTACTTCCCGCTGCTGGTTCCGGAATGTTTCCTGATCGAACCGACCGAGACCGAGACCCGGGAAGAGCTGGACGGATTCATCAAGGCCATGGAAGAGATCGTGCACGAGGCGCGCAGCATGCCGGATATGGTGAAGGACGCGCCACACAGCCTGCCGGTCAAGCGCCTCGACGACGTCAAGGCGGCGCGCGAACTCGATCTCGTCTGGAAGCGCGTTTCGTAAATGTTCGGTGCGTGAAACGCACCCTACGCTTACTGTACGTCTTCCAGCTCAGTCCCGAGGGCGTGCTCGACACGGCGGCCCTGCTCAGGCCGTGACCGGTGTGGTGGATGCCGATCTCGGCCGCCAGAACCACAGCAGCAGGGCGATCAGCGTTGCGTTAAACATCGGGAACGCGGATAGTTTTAACGGAATCGTGCCCGAGAAGGTGTAGAACAGGCCGACGGCCAGATCGATCGCCTGAATGAGCACCATGTTCTTGATCCAGAATTGGTGCCGGGCCGGCGCACGCGCGATGACGAGCATGCCGAGGCCATAGGCGAGAAAGCGCGCGGCCAGCATGCCCAGCGGGTAGTTGATGTCGGTCGCGGGAAGACTGTGGCCCATCCAACGCAGTAACTCGTGTGGAATGAAGAGATAGGCCAGGCCCAGCACCAGTTGCACGACACCGACCGCGATGAGCAATACTTTGAGTTTCATGATGCATCCTTTTGGGTTGTTGAAAGTGACCCGGCATCGTATACACGCCGCCCAGGGCGGCGGAAGTAGTTACCAAATGCATAGTGCCTCACCGGGAGCAAAGTCATGACTGCCAACCCACCATTCGATACTTCCTGCGATACCGGTTGTCCGGTGCGCAAGACGGCTGAGGTCATCGGCCACAAGTGGTCGACGCTCATCGTTCGCGATCTGCTGACGGGAAAGAAGCGCTACTCGGAACTGGCGCGCTCGCTGACGGGCATCAGCCCCAAGGTGCTCAGCGAACGATTGCAGGAACTCGAAAGCAACCGTTTGGTGACACGCACCGTGTACCCGACAGTTCCGCCCACTACCGACTATGCGCTGACCGAATTGGGGAGAGGACTGGAAGGGGTGATTCGCGCCATGTATGAATTCGGGCTGAATCTTGCCGGAAGTGGCGTCACGCCTGACCAGGCAGATGCAACATCTTCGTCACGGCCGGTAGCACACGAGAACGATTGATGCCGGTGCGATATTTCCGTTTTGCCGGGTCGGTGGGTCAGTTACGCCGCAGCTCATCGCGCATCGCGATCGGCGTCGGGTAGCGCGCCACGATCAGGTACATCGACACCATCATGGTCAGGATGGTGCTGAGTTCCAGCAGGTAGGCCACCTGGTCGCGGATTACGCCGGTGTGCAGCGCCAGCACCGTGATCAACAGCGTGAACTCGCTGTTCTGGCCGAGGCGCACGCCAATCTCGGTGGCGCGCGGCTGGGTCTCGCCGGAACGCAGCAGCAGCGCACGGAACACCCACGGCTTCACCGCCAGCAGTACCGTCGCCAGCAGCACCGCCGGCAACAGCACATCCACCAGTTTTACGATGTCCAGCCCGGCGCCGAGCGTAAAGAAAAAAATGATCAGAAAGAAATCGCGCAGCGGCTTGAGACTCTCGGCGATGAACAGCGAAATCTTGCTGGACGCGAGCGCCACGCCGGCGATGAACGCGCCGATCTCGCGCGACAGCCCGAGCCACACGGAAAGCTCGGCCAGCCCCAGGCACCAGCCGATGGCGAGCAGGAAAATGTATTCCTGTATCACGTCGAAGCGCGCGATCAGCGGCACCAGCATATAACGCTCCACCAGCCAGGCCAGCACGCCGATGCCGACCAGCGCCAGTGCCAGCCCGCCGATGTTGGCGAGCAGCACGCGTTCGCCGCCGCCGGCCTGCAGGAACAGCATCAGCACAATGGCAATCACGTCCTGCAGCAGCAGGATGCTGATCATGATCTCGCCGGTGTGGCGGTGGTGCAGCACCGTGGTCGGCAGCAGTTTCAGGCCGACGATGGTGCTGGAGAACATCAATCCGCCACCGACGATGAATGACTCAATGGGCGTGTAGCCGAGCGCGAACCCGGCCGCGACGCCGATGCCGCCAAACACCAATGAACTGGCAGCGGTGAGCAGGGTCGCCGACCCGAGCAGCCGGAACAACTTCTGCGGGTGCATGTTGAGGCCGAGCAGGAACAGCAGGAACATGATGCCGATGTCGGCCACGCCCTTGATGAGCGAGGCATCCGTCACCCAGCCGAGCAGCGACGGGCCCATCACCACGCCGAGCACGATGTACGAGACGATCAATGCCTGGCGCGCATACAGCGCCAGCGTCGCGACCACCGCCGCGCCGGTGAAAATCAGGAATACGATAAACAGTAATGAGTCGCTGTGCATGGCTGGCCGGTCTTGGCTAGGTGTTACGACTTTAGGGAGGCTCTGAACAAGTACTCTCTTCCAGTTTCGTCATTCCGGCGAAAGCCGGAATCCAGCGGTTTTAATGAGCCTCTCTGGATGCCAGCCTTCGCTGGCATGACGGCATGGACTTTTCAGCGCTTCCTTAGCATACGCCCCGTGACCAATGGTTTCTCTTTGCCGATGACGCCGGCTGCTTGCCGCGATCCGGTGGCTGAGGTTTAGCGCGCCACCTCGGTGCTGGTCGGGCGACTGGCGGGCGGGAAAATGCGGTTGCGCAGCAGCAACGTGTGACCGACCTGGTACATGGCCAGCAGGCGCGTCTCCATCACTTTCAGATCGCCTTCGCGTGCTCCCGGGCTGGCGCTCACGCGCTGCGTCAGGTCGTGCGCCACCCAGCCCTTGTCCTCGATGCGCTCGATCACATTGCCACGCACGCACAGCGTACCGCGCGTGGCGTCATTGCGTGTGTCGAGCAGCGAGTGACCGAGGCTGGCCTGCGGCGCGCGCCAGCCGGCGAGCTCAGTGAGTGTGGGAATCACGTCCACCTGTCCGCCGATACGCGTGGTGGTGCCGGGCTTGAGGCCGGGCGCAACGACCAGCAGTGGCACGTGGTGCAGGCTCGGCACGTCGCCGGACTTGCCGGCGAAACCGCTCACGTGATCGGCGGTGAGAATGAAAATGGTGTTGTCGTAGTAGCCGGACTTTTTTTGCCGCCGCGATGAACTCACCCAAAGCCCAGTCGGCGTAATAGAGGCTGTTGAGGAAGCGGTGCTCCAGCGAGTCGGGCGGGTACTTCTGCCAGCGCTCGCCCGGTGACTGGAACGGCAGATGCGTGGAGGCGGTGAAGACGAAACCCACAAACGGTTTCTTCGCCTGTTCGAACAGCTTGTTCGCTTCCTGGAAGGTGTCGTGGTCCCAGGCGCCGCGCTCGGTGATATTTTGGCTGTGGCCGGTGGCCGGGATGTCTTCGCTGCCGAGGTAACGCGTGAAGCCGGCCATGGCGGCGATCGAATCCACATGGAAGGAGCCGCGTTTGCTGCTTTGCAGGAAAATCGTCTCGTAGCCTTCCTGCTGCGCCATGTGGCCGAGGTAGGCCATGCGGTTCTGCTCCATGCCCATGCCGAGGTAGGCAGTGCCGGGCAAGGTCGGGATGCCGGCGATGAGCGCCGCGAGCCCGTCCATGCTGCGTTCGCCGTTGGCGTAGAAGCGCGTGAACAGCAGGCCGTCGCGCGCGAGCGCGTCGAAGTTCGGCGTCACGCCGAACGGCTTGAGGCCCATGCCACGGCGCAGCGTATCGATGTGCGCCGCGTCCCAGCTTTCGAGCATCAACACCACCACGTTCGGTTTGCTCGCCGTCGTTGCCGTGCGCGCGCGCAGCAGCGGGTAGTCTTCGCCCGCGAGCAGACGCTCGCCGGGTGCCAACACGAGTTCCTGGGTGCGGCGCACGGCCTCGTCCCAGGCGAAGAAGTCGCTCTTGACCTTGCGGGTGTTGAGCAGTGCGCGGCTCATGGCGAACGGACCGTTCAGGCTGAGATACGCGGCGCTCGGGCGGTTTTCCACGAACGCGTCCACGATGTCGAGCGGCTTGCGCCCGAACCCGCCGCGAATCAGCACGGCGACACTGAGCAGCGCGACCAGCAGGATGGCGAGGCGTGGCAGGAAGCGCCCGACTTCGGCGTCGGCGTGCCGGAACAGGCGCCGCCACAGGAAGAACAGACCGACGCAGGCGGCGAGGAACAGCAGCAGCGTCCACCAGTAACTGCCGAGCGCCATGTCGAGCATGAGGCCCACGTCGCCGCCGAGCGCGACGATCTCCGGCCCGGCGTGGCGGTGCACGAAGCCGAAGTACACGATGTCGCCGGCCAGCAGCAGCAGGAACAGTGCCAACAGTACGAAGTTGGTCCAGGTCCAGAAGCTCAACCAATGGCGGTGATGAGCGAACCGGAATGGCAGCAACATCAGCAGCAATGGACCGCCGGTAATCAGCGTGATGATCGAGGCGTCGAACAGCAGGCCGCGCGCGAACGCGCGCAGCACCTCAAGTGTCGTGAGGTCGTGAAAGTCCTCCAGGTAGACGAGAAACAGACCGACCCGCGCCAGGAAGAAGATCAGCAGGGTGAGCGAGAAAATCGCGAGGACGCGGCGGTGCGGCTTGCGCATGGAATCCTTGGGGAAAACCGGAACGTGGACGGGATTATATAAGGAGTGCCGGTCGCTTGGACAGAAAAAGACTGGCGCAGGTTTCCCGCCGGAAAATCGGTTATGATCGTATCGCTCATTTGCCCCGGGCATTCCGCCCCGGCGGCCCCAACAATAACGGAAAACGCCCATGACGGTTCTGGTTTGCGGCTCCTTCGCCTATGACACCATCATGGTGTTCAACGACCGCTTCAAGAATCACATCCTGCCCGAGCAGGTGCACATCCTGAACGTCTCGTTCATGGTGCCGAAGATGCGCCGCGAGTTCGGCGGCTGCGCCGGCAACATCGCCTACAGCCTGCACAAGCTGGGCGGCGACGTGCTGCCGATGGGCACGGTCGGCGAGGACTTCGCGCCGTACGCGAAGTGGATGGACCAATGCGGCGTACAGCGCGACCACGTGACCGTGGTGCCCGGTTCGTATACCGCGCAGGCGTTCATCACCACCGACATGGACGACAACCAGATCACCGCCTTCCATCCGGGGGCCATGGGCCACGCACACCTGAATACGGTCAGCCAGGCCAATGGCGTCAAGCTCGGCATCGTCTCGCCGGACGGACGCGACGGCATGCTCACCCACGCCCGCCAGTTCGCCGATGCCGGCATCCCGTTCATCTTCGATCCGGGCCAGGGCATGCCGATGTTCGGCGGCGAAGAACTGCTCGCGTTTCTCGAGCAGGCCACCTACCTGACCGTCAATGATTACGAATGCAAGTTGCTCATGGACAAGACCGGCAAGTCGCTGAAGGATCTGGCCGCGCGCGTGCAGGCCATGATCGTGACCCGCGGCGGCGAGGGCTCGGAGATCCATGCGGGCGGAAAAGTGCACAAGATCCCCGTGGCCAAAACCGCGGCGCTCATCGATCCGACCGGTTGCGGCGACGCCTACCGCGCCGGCCTGCTGTACGGCATCGCGCGCAACATGGATTGGGAAATCACCGGCCGCATCGCCGCCTTGCTCGGCGCCATCAAGATCGAGCAGCACGGCACCCAGAACCATGACCTCGGGCGTGAGGCGTTTGCACAACGATTCAAAGACAGCTTTGGGATGAGTCTTGCTTAGGAATCTCTGAATAAGTCGTCATTCCGGCGCAAGCCGGAATCCAGGTTTTGAATAAGCATCGGTCGTCAGGCCGATTCTGGATGCCAGCTTTCGCTGGCATGACGGCTTTACTACATGTTCAGAGGTTCCTTACTGATCTGCTTTGATCTTGGGTAATCCGAGATTGGTAGCCGGGTAGGGTGGGCAGACTGGTTTTCGTCTGCCCACGCTGATTTTGAATCAGCGTGGGCACAAATGCGTGCCCACCCTACATGGAAAGGCTGAGCGCCGAATCCAGGTCAGCCAGCGTGGTTACTGGTGCCGAGCAGGCGTGGCCGCTGCACAGATAGGCGGCCACGTCGCCTCGGGACACGTGTTGCGCGAGGATGCCGGGCAGATTGTGGGCGTCGTCGGGGATGGCGAGTGTCAGACGGCGTGGTGCGTAGTCGCGCGTGCAGCGTTCCAGCCACGGTTGCAGGGCCTCCGGCCGACCGCGCAGCACGATGGTTTGGGTCGGATGCAGTTCTTCCTCCACCGCCACCAGCAGCGAATTATGGTAGGCCGGTGCGCGTTCGATGTCGCGCCATAGTGACAGCAGCGTGCGGTGCGCGGCATCGAGATAATGCGTGCTGCCGAGCAGGTGGCCGAGGCGCAGCAGCACCTGCGCGGCGACTCCATTGCCCGAGGGAATGGCCTCGTCGCTCGCCGGCTTCGGCCGGTGGATAAGCTGCTCATGATCGTCGGAGGTGAAGAAAAAGCCGCCGCCGGTTTTGTCCTCGAAGTGATCGAGCAAGGTGTCGGCCAGCTCAATCAGAAATTCCACATCGCCGTCGCGCCTGCGCGCCTGCAGCAACTCGAGACCGGCGTCGAGCAGGAAGGCGTAGTCGTCGAGATAGGCGTTGAGGTGTGCACGCCCATCCTTATATGACGCCAGCAGCCGGTCATCCTTCCACATCTGCGCACGGATGAAGTCGAAGGCGCGCACCGCCGAATCAACAAAGTCCGCGCGCCCAAGCAGCCGGCCGGCACGTGCCATGCCTTTGATCATGAGCCCGTTCCACGACGCAAGCACCTTGTCGTCGCGACCCGGCGGCATGCGCGCGGCGCGTGCCGCGAGCAGTTTGGTGCGCGCGTTCGTAAGCAGCGCCACGGCCTGATCCGCATCGAGCCCGAGTTTCTCCGCCATGGACTGCGGCGCGCGGAACACATGCAGATTCCACGCATGGCTCTCGAAGTTCGGCGGGCGGTCGAGGCCATACACCGGCGCGAACAAGTTATATTCGTCCGCCGTCAGGAGTGTCCGCACTGCGTCCGGCGTCCACACGTAAAATTTTCCTTCCTCGCCTTCCACGTCGGCATCGAGCGCCGAGTAATAACCGCCTTCCGGCGACTGCATTTCGCGCATCGTCCATTCGGCGGTCTCGATGGCGATGCGCCGGAACAGGACATCACCCGTGGCCACGGCGGCATCGGCATAGAGCGCCAGCAACTGGCCGTTGTCGTACAGCATTTTCTCGAAGTGCGGGATCATCCAGTAATCATCCACCGAGTAGCGGCAGAAGCCGCCGCCCAACTGGTCATAGATTCCGCCGGTGGCCATAGCATGCAGGCTGAAGCTGGCCATGTGCAGCGCCTCTGCATCCGGTTGGCCGCGTTGCGCGCTGTCGGCCCAGTGGCGCAACAGGCGCTCGATGGTGGTCGGGTGCGGGAACTTGGGCGCCTGCCCGAAGCCGCCATGTTTGGGCTCGAACTGGCCGCCGATTTCCGCGCGCGCCTTTGTGAGCACGCCAGCGGTGATCTGCACACCGGCCGGCGGCTCGCCGGCCGACAGGCGCCGGAAGTTTTCGCGCACCGCGGCGTTCTGCTGCCTGACTTCATCCCGATGCTCGCGGTAATAGGCGGCGACGCGCCGGCACAGATCGGTGAACGCCGGCATGCCGTAGCGCGGTTCCTTCGGGAAATAGGTGCCGCCGAAGAACGGCGTGTGATCGTCGGGGGTGAGGAACATGGTGAGCGGCCAGCCGCCGGCGCGCTGTGCCAGCATCTGATGCGCCGTCTGGTAAATGCGGTCGAGGTCGGGGCGTTCCTCGCGGTCCACCTTGATGTTCACGAATAGTTCATTCATGACCTGCGCCGTGGCTTCGTCTTCGAACGACTCGTGCGCCATCACGTGGCACCAGTGGCAGGCGGAGTAGCCGATCGACAGCAGAATCGGTTTGTCTTCACGGCGTGCGCGTTCCAGCGCCTCGCTATTCCACGGCTGCCAGTCCACCGGATTGTGCGCGTGCTGCAGCAGGTACGGACTGGTTTCGCGGATCAGGGCGTTGGGGCGGGAACTGGAGTGGTTCATGCGGCGCACGATTCAGAGAAACTGGCACCACTATAAACAGACCGGGACGCCAGCGTCGTCCGTGAAAATGGTAGGCCTATTTCAAACGCGGGATTCGGCGGCGGGGCGGAACAGCACGGCGTGCAGCAACAGTGCCGTGAGATACACCACGATGCCGCAGAAAATCACGTCACTGAAGAAATGCCCGCCCTGCATGATGCGCACCAGGCCGATGCCGAGCCCGAGAGCGGTGCCCGCCGCCAGCCAGAGCACCCGGCGGCGCGGCCAGACGAACGCGAATGCCAGAAAGAAAAAACCCACCGAGGCGTGGCCGCTGACGAAGGAACAGTTCTTTGCACACTGGTTGGTGGGGATGGCCGCGCGCGTGAATTGTTTGGTGCCGCCGAACGCTTCAACCTGCGAGGGGCGCGCCCGCCCCCACTGGTCCTTGAACACCGTGTTCACCAGCAGGCCCGGGCCGATGATCATGACCAGTAACAGATAAAGCGCCGCGCGCCGCTGACGGGAAAAAAACGCGCGCCGCCGCCAGATCGTCCAGGCGGCGAGCAGGAACAGCACGAGACCCACGACCACGGTGCGGGTAATCCACGGCACGCCATGGAAAACCAGGCGCACGAGCGGATTCTCGCGCAGGTAAAAGCCGTCGATGGGGTCATGGAACAGACCGGCGATGGCGAGATCGATCTGCGGAACGGCCACGAGCAACGCGCCGATGGCGGCAAGCAGCAACAGATCGAGATGGCGGCGGAGCAGAGTGGGCATGCACCGCAATCATAGCACTTGCCGATGGATGCGCGGCGTTTGTGGGAGCGGTCCTCTGGCCGCGATGCATAACTGATCGCGGCCAGAGGGCCGCTCCTACAGGGAGCCTGTGATATATTCCGCGCGAACCCTGCATGGTAACCACCCGGTGAACCAGAAGAACTTTGCGCCGCTGCACAAACGTCTCGTCGTCGTCGCGCTCGCATTCCTGGCGCTCGCGCTCGTAGGCCTGGGCCTGGCGCTGGTGTACGGCGATGCCGGCAGTGTCGCACTCGTGCACCGCGCAGCCTGGACGCAAGAGCATTACGCGTTGCTGCGCGTGTTTACCAATTACGGCCTGTATCCTTTCTATATCCTGTTCCTCGCGCTGTTCGCCTGGGGTTGGCATCGCCGCGCGCCTGGGCTGAAACTTATCGCGCAGGGTTATCTGCTTGCGCAGCTTCTCGGCAGCGTGCTGATTGTGCGCATATTGAAAATGACGCTCGGCCGCGCCCGCCCGGATGCCACGCCATTGCCGGACTTCGGCAGCGAGTGGGCCGGGTTCAGTTGGGACGCGGCGCATCATTCCTTTCCCTCCGGCCACACGGCCGACATTGTGATCAGCACGCTGTTCGCCGCGCTCCTATTGCGCAACCCGTGGGCTGCTGGCGTGTGCCTGGTCTGGGCCGCCGCGCTCGCCCTGAGCCGACTGGCGCTGGCCAAACACTACCCGAGCGATGCACTGGCCGCCGCGCTCATCGCGGTGGCGGTCAGTCTGGTGGTGATGCGTTATTGGGTGCAGCCGCGCCTCGGGCGTGCCCCGCTCGGCGCGGGCGTGCGCTGGTGGTCGGACACGCCGCGCCGCTGAGCTTGCCGCGCGCAACGCGAGCGGGTATAACGGCCGCATGCTTCGGCATCGCTTCCTGTCACGTCCGCTGCTTGCGCTGTCACTCGCGGGCGCGCTGCTGTTCGCGCAGTGGTTGCTGGTGCAGCATGGCGCGAACCTTGAGCAGCATGCGTCCAGCCACGCCTGCGAATGGTGTCTTACCCATGCGCCGCTGACCGGCGCATTGCCGGTAGCCGCTGCCGTCCTGGCGCACCTGCCGGCGCCGCTTCCCCCGATTTCCTTCCGCTACACCGTTATCGCCGGCGACCTGCTGCCGGCCTACGTCTCGCGCGCCCCGCCGCGTTTCCTCCCAGTGTGAAGTCGGTGCGTGCCGCCGTGGCACGCAGGTTTCCGTTAGTGAATGAAGCCTCATTCACTCCGAGCGCCGGAGCGAAACACGTGGAGGTGCATGATGCGTTTCTGGTTCTGTCTGTTCTGTTGCGCAGTGCCGCTGTCGGTGGCGCTGGCCGAAGAGTCACCGCTCGCCAAGGCGCGCACGCCGAGTTTCAATCCGGATATTTCGCTGATTCTTTCCGGCGGTGTTGCCCATCTCGCCAACGATCCGGATCGCTACGCGCTCCCCGGCTTCATGCTCGGTGCCGAGACCGGGCCGGGCACGCGCGGACTGTCGCTGGCCGAATCCGAGCTGGTGATAAGCGCCAACGTGGATGACCTGTTCTACGGATATTTCATGGCGTCGATCGCGCCGGACAACAGCGTCTCGGTCGAGGAGGCCGCGGTCGAGACGCGCGGGCTGGCGCAGGGCGTCACGCTGCGCGTCGGGCGTTTCTATTCCGGCATTGGCTATCTCAATACCCAGCATCCACACGCCTGGGACTTTGCGGATGCGCCGCTCGCCTATCGCGCGTTCCTCGCCACTCGCTACGCCGACGACGGCGTGCAACTGCGCTGGGTGGCGCCGGCCGATCTGTTTGTCGAATTCGGTGCCGAGTGGTTCCGCGGGCAGAACTATCCGGCCGGCGGCGCCGCCAACAACGGGCAGGGCGCGGCCAGCGCCTTCGTGCACGTCGGTGGCGATGTCGGCGACAGCCACGCCTGGCGCAGTGGACTCTCGTATCTGCGCGCACAGGCGCTGGGCCGGGAGTCCGGGGCGATCGACACCGCGCCGGATGCCTTCAGCGGCGACAGCCGCGTGGCGATCGCCGACTTCGTGTGGAAGTGGTCGCCGCACGGCAATGCCACGCAGACCAATCTCAAGTTGCAGGCCGAGTACCTGTGGCGTAATGAGGATGGTCAATTCACGGCCGACGTGAACGGCATTCTCGGCGCGGCGGTGAGCGACGCGTACCGGGCCATGCAATCCGGCTGGTATGTGCAGACGGTTTATCAATTCATGCCGCAGTGGCGCGCCGGGCTGCGCTATGACCATCTGCGCGCGGGCGATATCCAGGCCGGCGCCAACGCCGCGCTGTTCGATACCCAGGGTCACACGCCGCGGCGCGCGAGTGTCATGCTCGACTGGTCGCGCAGCGAGTTCAGCCGCGTGCGCCTGCAGGTGAGCCGCGACCGCTCGCAGCCGGATGCCGACAGTCAGGTGTTCGTGCAATACATCATGAGTCTGGGCGCGCACGGCGCGCATGCCTTCTAGCAGCCTGTCGGACTTAAAGACTTTTCTGCGGTAAAATGAGCAAAGTCTGGT
>CAYHES010000074.1:0-11865 GCA_964355495.1 uncultured Acidiferrobacterales bacterium | reverse complement strand
CCGCGCGGTGCAGGCTCTGCACCACCAGAACGTCATCCATCTCGACCTCAATCCGTCCAACGTGCGCAACCGCGCGAACGGCGAGATGGTGCTGATCGACTTCGGCATGGCGCACCACGCCCAGCTGCCGGACCTGCACGATGCGGCGTTCGGCGAGGAAGAAGGCACCACACCTTATATCGCGCCAGAACAGTTGCACCACGTGCGCAGCGACTCGCGCAGCGACCTCTACGCGATCGGCGCGCTGCTCTATCAGCTCGCCACCGGGCAATATCCATTCGGCCGGCCGAACCTGTTGTCGCTCGCCAAGCGCCTGGTGCAACCGCCGTTGCCGCCGCGCTGCCACAGGCCGGACCTGCCGGCGTGGCTGCAGGAGATCATTCTGCGCTGTCTCGAAATCCGTCCGGAGCGGCGCTTCGCCACCGCCAAGGAGATCGCCCACCTGCTCGTGCATCCGGAGGCCGTGCACGTCGGCGCGCGCGGCCACCGCACCCGTCCGCCAGGCTGGTGGCAACGCCTGCGCGGCTGGCAACGCTCGGTGTTCCAGAAATTCGACGAGCAACCGGCGCCGCGCCCGTACGAACGGCTGACCACGAGTCCGCATGTACTCGTGGCGCTCGATCTCGGCCACTGCTCGGAGGCGCTCGGCGAGGCGTTGCGCCGCGCGGTGCGGCGCCTGGCGCGCAGCGAACCGCACAGTTACTTCACCTGCCTGTCGGTACTGCCGCCGCAGGAACACGCGCAGGCCGGCAAGGCCACCGCGCCGGACATGGCGCGCCAGGCCGCCATGCGCAACTGGGCGCAACCGCTCCAGCTCGCGCCGCCGCGTCTGGTGTTCCAGGTACTACCCGGCGATCCGGCGCGCGCGATAATGAACTACGCGCGCCAGCACCAGGTGGATTTGATCGTGATCGGCGCGCGCGCCAGCTCGGCCTTGCGTCGGCACCTCGGCAGTGTGTCCGCCGCGGTCGCCGCCCAGGCGCCGTGCAGCGTCACCGTTGTGCGCACGCGCCGCGATATCAAGAAGTAGCAGGATGCGTTCCACGACGTGCAGGGATGCACAAGTGCCGCGAAGCGCGATATTGAAGCCCTACTCGCTGCGCTCATTCGTCTTGAAATTTGAGTAGCGCGAGAGCGGCCGCACCGCACCGCCGTCACTTCACCCAGATCGTCTTGGCATTCACGAACTCGCGAATGCCCTGTAGTCCCAGCTCGCGGCCGTAGCCGGATGCCTTGATGCCGCCGAACGGCAGGCGCGGGTCGCTTTTCACCATGCCATTCACGAACGCCTGGCCACAGTGCATCGCGCGCGCGAAGGCTTCGCCCTTTGCCGGATCGCTGGTACAGACGCTGCCGCCCAGTCCGTAGCGGCTGTCGTTGGCGATGCGCAGGGCATCGGCCTCGTCCTTCGCGCGAATGACGGCCGCGACCGGGCCAAACAGTTCGTCGTCGTAGGCCGGCATGCCGGGACGCACCTGGTCGAGCAGCGAGACCGGATAGTAACAGCCCGGACCCGCGACCGGTGCGCAGCCCATGAGTGGCACGGCGCCTTTATTAATGGACTCGGTCACCTGTTGGTGCAGGGCGTCGCGCAGATCGGCGCGCGCCATCGGGCCGAGGTCGGTATCCTCGCGTGTCGGATCGCCCTGCTTGAGTTGCGCGAGTCGTTGCTGGAAGCGCGCCAGAAAATCTGCGGCGATGGACTCCACAGGGATGATGCGTTTGGCGGCAATGCAGGACTGGCCGCCATTCAGGAAGCGCGAGGCCACCGCCAGGCGCGCCGCCTCGTCGAGGTCGGCATCGGCCAGTACCACGAACGCATCGGAGCCGCCCAGTTCGAGCACGGACTTCTTGAGCTGCGCGCCGGCCGGCGGCTTCGCTGCCGGTGAGCGTGACCGCATGAATGCGCGCATCGGCGATTAATTTCTCGGCCTGCTGCGGGCCGATGAGCAGGGCGCGAAATACATTCGTCGGGAAGCTCGTTTGGAATATCTCCTCGATGGCGAGCGCACACTGCGGCACATTCGAAGCGTGCTTGAGCAGTACAGTGTTGCCGGCCGCAAGCGCCGGGGCAGCGGCGCGGAATGCCTGCCAGAACGGAAAGTTCCACGGCATGATCGCGAGCAGGGTGCCGAGCGGTTGGTAAGCGACATAGCTCTTGCCGCCATCGGTGGCGATGACTTCGTCGGCCAGAAAGCGCCCGGCATGCTGCGCGTAGAACTCGCAGCCCGCGGCGCATTTCTCCACCTCGGCGCGCGCCTCGCGGATCGGTTTGCCCATTTCGAGGGTAATGAGCGCGGCATAACGGTCGCGCTGCGCGCGCAGTTGTTGCGCGGCGCGCGGGAGACAGGCGGCGCGTTCGGCGATCGGCGTCGCTGCCCAGCCGACGCTCGCCGCGCTCACCTGTTGCAGGGCGGTATCGATCTGCGTATTGTCCAGCGCCGGATAGGTTTTGAGCGTTGCACCGGTTGCCGGGTTCTGGGTAGCGATGGCCATTGGTCAGAAAGCCGCAAAGAAATCGATGTAACTACCGTAGCGCCATCTATACTGAATAACAATAAATCTTATGACCACACGATTCATCCGCGTCCTGCTCCCGCTCATCCTGTTTGTGGCCCTCGGCCAGCAGGCGGCCATGGCTGCGCCCGGCGAAGAAGAATCCATGGATGGACGAGATACGAGCCCAGGGGTGGGCGAGGTAGAGCGCGTCGGGGATGAGCCGTCGAGAGCGCGTCAGGAACAGGCGGTTGACGATACCAGGGACGACGCCGGTACGACGCCGGGGGTGGGCGAGGTAGGGCACGCCAGGAATGAGCCGTCGAAACCGCGCCGGGAGCCTGTGGTCGGTGAGTCCATGGATGGACGAGGCGCGAGACCAGCGGTGGGCGAGGTGGGGCGCGTCAGGAGCGAGCCATCGAAGCCGCGTCGGGAACAGGCCGTTGCCGTTGATGAGAAGCAGCGCCAGCAATATACCCAGGCGCTTACCGCGCTGCGCTCCGGCGACCTGGCGCGCTTCCAGAAGCTGCGCGACGGCCTCAACGGCTACGCGCTGCAGCCGTATCTCGATTTCGAATTCCTGAAAGACCGCATCGCCGGCACGCCCGCCTTGAAGCTGCACGACTTCCTTGAGCGCAATCCGGAAGCCGTGGTGAGCGACCAGTTGCGCAAGAAGTGGCTCAAGCTGCTCACCGAGCGCGGCGACTGGAACACATTCATCGCCGAGTTCCGCGACATCGACCCGGACAACGAGCTCAACTGTCAGCGTCTCGTGCACCTCATCAAGGCGAGCCAGGAGCAGTCCGGCCTGATGAACGAGGCCGGCAAGCTGTGGCTCACCGGCAGCCGCCTGCCGGCGGCGTGCGAGCCGGTGTTCGAGGCATGGCGCAAGGCCGGGCACATGACCGCGGACATGGTCTGGGCACGCATCCAGATTGCCATGGAGAAACGCAACCTGACGCTCGCCGAGGGCCTGGGCCGGTATCTTGAGCCATCCGAGCGCGTGTGGGTGCAGCGCTGGCTGGCGATGCACCGTCAGCCGCAGCAGGAGCTGCTGCGCTTCCGTTATCCGGTGGAGACGCCGGTGGCGCGCAGCATTATCCGGCACGGCGTGGTGCGTCTCGCCTATACCGATCCGGACGAGGCCATGCGCCTGTGGGAGACGTTCAAGGAGCGTCACGAGTTCTTCGGCGAGGATGAGAAGTACGTGCTGCGCTGGGTCGGCATACTCGCCGCCCAGGCGCATCACCCGCGCGCGGTCGAGTGGTTGTCGGCGGCGTCGGCGGATGTGGACGACGAAACCCTGCGCCAGTGGCGCGTGCGCGCGGCGATTCGCAACGGCGAATGGCAGACCGGCCTGCGCTTCCTGGCCCTGCTGCCTGAACCGGAACAGAAGGAAGGCGAGTGGCGCTACTGGAAGGCACGCATGCTGGAGCGCAGCGGCGAGGAGAAGCAGGCGAAGATTCTCTACCGCGTGCTGGCCAAGGAGCGCAGCTATTACGGTTTCATGGCTGCCGACCGCGTTGGCCAGCCGTACGCCATGCAGCACGTGAGCGTGCAGGCCAGCCCGGAGGAGGTGAGCGCCACGCTCGCGCGTCCCGGCATCCAGATGGCGAAGGAGCTGTTTACGCTCGGCGATACCATTGCGGCGCGCCGCCAATGGACCTGGATCACCGGCCGCCTGAATAACCGCGAGCGCGCGGTGGCGGCGGTGCTGGCGCGCCATTGGGGCTGGCATGACCGCGCAATTCTTACCGTGAGCAAGTCCGATCACCTGGACGATCTCGAACTGCGTTTCCCGGTGTTGTACCGCGACATGGTGGAGGCCAATGCACAGCGCAACAATATCGAGCCCGACTGGGTATACGGTGTGCTGCGCCAGGAAAGCGCATTCGTGAGTGACGCGCGCTCCGAGGCCGGTGCGCTCGGGCTCATGCAGCTCATGCCGCGCACCGGCCAGCTGACCGGCCGGCGTATCAACCTGCGCCTGCCGAACAACACCGCGATCCTGAACGTCGAGAACAACCTCAAGCTCGGCACCAGCTATCTGCGCACCGTGCTCGACGTCAACAATGGCCACCAGGTGCTGGCGACGGCCTCGTACAACGCCGGCCCGAACCGCGTGCGTGTCTGGCTGCCCAATGAGAAGTCGCTGGATGCGGATGCCTGGGTGGATACGGTGCCGTACAACGAAACGCGCAACTACGTGAAGAATGTGATGGCGTTCACCACCGTGTACGCCTACCGTCTTGAAACCACATTGCGTCGTCTGCGGGAGCGTATGCCATCGGTGCTGCCGGGCGGCTTGGCCGACATGCCGGACTTGAGCGGGACCCCGTAAGGGCACGTCTTGAATTACGCATCGCGCCTTCGCCAGAATCCCCGCGGCTTTCCCGGACGCGCTGATCAACCATGAGCAGACTACGCATCGCCGTGCTGGGTGGGACCGGTTTTGTCGGGCACAGCCTGTGTGAGCGCCTGGCCATGGCCGGTCATGAGGTGCGCATCCTTACCCGCCATCGCGAGCGTCACCGCGAGTTGCTGGTACTGCCCAGTGCCCAGGTCATCGAGGCCGATGTGCACAACCCGGCCGTGCTCAAGCGCGAGTTTCAGGGACTGGATGTGGTGGTGAATCTGGTCGGTATCCTGAATGAATCGGGCCGCGACGGTAAAGGCTTCGAGCGCGCGCATGCCGAGTTACCGGCGAAGCTGGTGCAGGCCTGCCGCCAGAGCGGTGTGACACGACTGCTGCACATGAGCGCCCTGCATGCTTCGCCCGATGGCCCGAGTCACTACCTGCGCAGCAAGGGACGCGGCGAGCAGATTGTGCACGAGGCCGAGAGCCATACGCTGCATGTCACCAGCTTTCGGCCGTCGGTGATCTTCGGGCCGCGCGACAGCTTCACCAACCGCTTCGCCGGCCTGCTCCGGCAAGTGCCCTATGTTTTTCCGCTGGCCTGCGCCGGCGCGCGCCTGCAGCCGGTGTATGTCGAGGACGTGGTGCAGGCGTTCGTGTCGGCGCTCGACCGGCACGCGACCTTCGGCCAGCGCTACAACCTGTGCGGGCCGCAGGTCTATCGTCTGCGGGAAATCGTGTCTTACCTCGCCCGGCAGCTCGGTCTCAAGCGCCACATCCTGCCGCTCAATGACACGCTTTCCTATTTGCAGGCCGCCGTGTTGCAGTTCGCCCCCGGCAAGCCATTTACCCCCGATAACTACCGTTCGCTGCAAGTGGCCAGCGTTTGCCAGGCGCCCTTCCCGGCTATCTTCGGCATCACCCCCGGCCGGTTCGATGAGATTGTGCCGACCTATATTCCACGCGTGAATTCCTGAAAGTCCGGTTGTTTCAGAGATATCGGTTCAAACAAGGCGTTTACTGATAGTAAGCAGTAACCGCTAACACCATAGAATGCCATCAGGACGATGTATGGGCAGATTAGCCGGACAAATGGACAGCCCGGCGCTAGGCATCCGTTCCGCTCTTGGCCAATACTGAACGACTGATGGCAGCGACGGGGTAACCCGTTCGGGAATACAAGACGCTATTTGTAAACAAGGATCCCTTCCAGAAGGAGGCCATGAATGAACCTGTATGTCGGCAATATCTCCCCGTCTGTACAGCACGCCGAACTGCTGAATATGTTCGAAGGCATGGGCCAGGTGCTTTATGCCAAGCTCGCCGAAACGAAGAACGGCGCCGATGCCAAGGGCTATGCATTCGTGTATGTGCCGAATGATGAATGCGCCCGCAGCGCGGTGGCGAGCCTGAACGGCACCCTGCTCAAGGGCGAGAAACTGACGGTGAGCCCGATGGTTGAACGCCGGGGCGTCGTGGGCGGAACCGTCAAATAACGATTACTCCTCCAGGTAAAAAGGCCGCATGTACTGCGGCCTTTCTTTTTTTCAGAAGTGGAATTCGATCGCCTCTCCCTCGCGGGAATGACGCCGGCCCCACGACCATCTTATGGTACGAGGCGTGCCTGTTCGACGCCGACCGCGGCGAGTCGCGCGGCGCGTTCCGCCGTCGGCAGGCGGCTTAAGGCGCGCGCCTGCCGGTAGAACGCCGGCAAATCGCCGTGCACGCTTGCCAGTAGCGCCTGGAATGCCGGGACGTACTGGTGATAGAGGCCGATCGAGGCCAGGTGCGCGTTGTTGAGGTCCTGAGTAAACCAGGTGTCATAGCCGCGGTACCCGCCCCAGTTTTCGCGCAGCGCGCCGTACTCGGCGCGCAGTGCCTCGAAGTCGCGCGCCTTGGCGGCGCGCATTCGTTCCTCCGGTAGCGGCGAGGCGTAGAGTGTTTCGAGACGCGCGCGATATTTCAGCAGCAGTTCCACGAACTGCATGTGGCGCGTCCGGTCGAGCAGGTAATTGTCCAGAGCGGCCTTGTTGCCGGCTTGTGCCAGCCAGCGACGCATACCTTCGATCTCGACGGTGGTGGCGAATGATTCGTTGAATGTGGCGTCACCCCGCAGGTACAGCTTCTGGTGCGCAAGCTCATGGAAAATGAGCGCCGCGATGTCGGCGTCGCTGCGGCGCAACTGCGTGCTGAAAACCGGGTCGCGGAACCAGCCGAGTGTCGAGTAGGCGGCGACGCCCGCAACCCGTACATCCAGCCGGTCATCGCGCAACTCGCCGGCAAACTGCTGGGCACGCCTGTGTGAGAAATATCCCCGATACGGCACGCAGCCGGCGACCGGAAAACACCATTCCTTCGGGGTGAGCGAGAATTCCGGAGTGGCTACGACATTCCACGCCACCTGCTGACGGTCGAGGTCGGCATACACGCGATAGCTGTCATTGTCCGGCAGGGCGAGCGCCTGCGTGGCGAAATCGCGCACCTGCAGGACGGTGACAAGGCGCGCCTTGACGGCCGGCGCGAGCGGGGGCGTGAAGGTGCCGGTATCCGTGCCGGCGGCAGGCGCGTCGTCCAGCAGTTCCGTAATCGGTCGGGTGCGCGCCAGGATGTCGAGCTGACCGGTCACGGCCTGACGGTAGTAGCTGAGATTCGCACAGCCTGCGGCGAGCATCAGCATCGCCAACAGCAGGAATATTCGCAGGAAGTACATGGTTGGTGGAAGCATGGCGTGACAGTAATATTAGAGCATGGAAATCTATCTCGTGGGCGGCGCGGTACGTGACCGGTTACTGGGCCTTCCGGTAAAGGACCGCGATTGGGTCGTGGTCGGCGCCACGCCGGAAGCCATGACCGCGCTTGGCTACAAGATAGTGGGTGCGGACTTCCCGGTATTTCTCCATCCCGAGACCAAGGAGGAGTACGCGCTGGCGCGTACCGAGCGCAAGAGCGGGCGGGGTTACAAGGGGTTTACGGTGTACGCCGGGCCGGACGTGACGCTGGAGCAGGATCTCGCGCGCCGTGACCTGACCATCAATGCGATGGCCGAGGACGCCGCCGGCCGGCTGATCGATCTGTTCGACGGGGCGGCTGACCTGAAACACGGCATTCTGCGGCATGTCGCGCCGGCGTTTTCCGAAGATCCGTTGCGGGTACTGCGTGTGGCGCGCTTTGCAGCGCGCTTCGGCTACCCGGTTGCGCATGAGACGCTGATATTGATGCGCACGCTCGTGGAGGCCGGCGAAATGGAGACGCTGGTCGCCGAGCGCGTCTGGTCGGAACTCGAACGCGCACTCGGAGAAAAGCAGCCGGTGCGCTTCTTCGAGGTGCTGCGCGAATGCGGCGCCTTGCAGCGTCTGCTGCCGGAGCTGGACGCGCTGTTCGGCGTGCCGCAGCCGCCCGAGCATCATCCGGAGATCGACACCGGCGTGCACACGCTCAAGGTGCTGGCGCAGGCGGCGCGCCTGTCGCCGGATGCGCGCGTGCGCTTCGCGGCGCTGTTGCACGACCTTGGCAAGGGCACGACCCCGCCGATGGAGTGGCCGAAACACCGTGGCCACGAAGAACGCAGTGTCGATCTGGTGCGCGCGGTATGCCAGCGGCTGCGCACACCCAACGAATACCGCGATTTGGCGCTGCTCGTGGCGCGCTATCATCTGCATTGCTATCGCGCCGCCGAGCTGCGTGACGCCACACTGCTGGAAACACTCGAGGCGCTTGATGCCTTCCGCCGCCCGGAGCGGGTCGAAGACTTTGTGCTCGCTTGCGAGGCCGATTTTCGGGGTCGTACCGGCTACGAGGATCGTCCTTTTCCGCAGGCAGATATCTTTCGGTGCGCATTTGCCGTCGCGCGCGTCGTGGATGCCGCTGGCATCGCGGCTGGCCAGAGCGGCCCGCAGGTCGGCGAGGCGATACGTCAGGCGCGCATCGATGTCATCCGACAGGCGCGGCTTGCCCGAGACTGAATTCAAACTGAAGGAGAACGTGTGATGCTGATGATCAAAAGTCGTGTTTATGTCGCGGGAGCCGCGCTGCTAGCATTGGCGGCGGTGGTACGTGCCGAGCCCGCGGTGCCCCCGGTCACCGAGGAGTCCGTAAAGAAAGTGGTGTGGCATGCCGATTTCAGTGATCCGCGCCGGCTGAGCGCCCTGATCCAGAACGTCAACAATATGGTCACGACTTACCAAGGCGAGCTTGAGGATTATGATGTGCGCATCGTGTTTCTCTCCGGCGGGATTCGCTTTTTGACCACGGACGCGCTCGCGAACACGCCCTTTGCCGAGGACAAGGAACTCAAGGCGCGGCGTGCGGAACTGATTCAGCGCCTGCAACAGCTGCGTGATGTGATGAACGTCAAACTTGAACTGTGCGAGATCACGCGCGAGGCGCTGCATCTGCCCACGGGGAAAATTATTCCAGGCGTCGGCTCGGTGCGCTCGGGGGTGGTGCGTATTGCCGAACTCCAACATAAAGGCTATGCCTACCTCAAGGTCGAGTAAGCGCTAGAGGCGCCCACGCCGGTCCTGCAGCCGGAAGCCGGCCAGCTGAGTATCGACACCGCGCCCGAAGGCGATGACCTTGAACAACTCGCCCATCTCGTGCGGCAGGGTGAGTTTCTTGACCTCATTGGTGAACTGAAGATACGCACGTGCATCCGACTGACTGGTTCGTGCCGCGATGTCATCCAGTCCACAACCGAGCAGAAACAGCGCCTGCGAGGCGTAGCCGAGCAGGCTGAGGCCGGATTCCGTGCCGGCCTTGGCGACCGCGGTAAAATCCACATGCGCGGTGATGTCCTGCAGACCCACGAACAGCAAGGGGTCATCGTGCGCGCGGTGACGGTAGTGGCACATGAGCGTGCCGGTGGCGCGCTGCGGGTGATAGAACTCGTGGCCCGGGAAACCGTAGTCCACGAGCAGTAACACGCCTTGTTCCAGAATGTCGGCCACGCTGCGCACCCAGCCCTCCGCGGCAAAGCCGATCTCCGAGATATAACCTTCCGGCAGGCCGAGCGCAGTCAGGCGGTCGCGCAGTGCGTCATTCGCCAGTGTCTCGCGCCAGACAAAGCGATTTTCCTGCCAGCCGACCTGCAGTTGTGTGACGCCGTCTGCACCGACGCGGAAGCGCTCCACCGGCATGGCATCGAGCAGTTCATTGCCGAGCACGATGCCGCGGAAGCCGGCGGACGGGAGGCTTTCGAGCCACTGTATGCGCTCCAGCAGATGCGGCGCATTCTCCGTGAACAGCGCCCGCTGGCGAGCGCGCAGTGCGCTGCTGATTTCAAGGATGAAATAGTGTGCCGGGGGCTGTCCCAGGCGTTCGAGTTCGAGCAGCAGCTGCACGGAGAGTGCGCCGCTGCCGGCACCGGCCTCAAGGATATCGCCATGGGGTAGTGCGGAGAGAATTTGCGCACACTGGCGCGCCAGACACTGCGCGAATACCGCACCGAGTTCCGGCGCCGTGACAAAGTCGCCGGCCGCACCGAACTTGTGCTTGCCGGCGCTGTAGTAGCCGAGCTCCGGCGCATAGAGTGCGAGTTCCATGAAGCGTGCAAAAGGAATCGCGCCACCGGCGCGCGCGATCTCCGCGCGAATCAGCTTGGTCAGGCGCTGGCTGAGCGCGTGTTCCTCGGGCGTCGGTTCCGGTAACGATGGCGCGGTTGGGATTCGGGACATTTGCTCTTGGCGGGCAGCGGGAGAAGCGGGTAAGGTGTGGCTTTCGGGTCAACGGCAAAACCACTATGCAGGAAAATGTTCTCACGGGAAAGGTAGTGCTGATTACCGGCGGCGCGCGGCGCGTGGGCGCGGAGATTGCCCGTACTCTGCACGCGCACGGCATGAATCTCGTTATCCATTACCGCGCGTCCAAAGATGACGCACACGCCTTGCAGGTCGAACTTGAAAAGCGCCGCCCACAATCGGTGGCGCTGGTAAAGGGTGACCTGCTCAAGGTCGTGAAGCTGCCAGGTATTGTCGAAGAAGCCGTTGCGGCCTTCGGCCGGCTGGATGCGCTGGTCAACAACGCTTCGAGTTTTTACCCCACGCCGGTGGGTGCCGCCACGGAGGAGCAGTGGGATGACCTGATTGGCACGAACCTCAAGGCGCCGTTCTTTCTCGCCCAAGCGGCCGCACCGCATCTGAAGAAGACCCACGGCTGCATCGTCAACATCGCTGACATCCATGCCGAGCGGCCGATCAAGCACTACCCGATCTACAGCGCTGCCAAGGCCGGTTTGGTGATGCTGACCAAGAGTCTGGCACGTGAACTGGCACCAGAGGTGCGGGTAAACGCGATAGCGCCCGGCACCATCCTGTGGCCGGAAGGCGAGGCCGAGGTGAGCGAGGCGCAGAAGCAGGAGCTGTTGGCACGCATCCCGTTGCGGCGTTCCGGCAGCCCGGACGACATCGCGCGCACCGCGCTGTTTCTGATCCGCGATGCCGGGTACATCAACGGTCAGATCATTGCGGTATGCGGCGGGCGCACGGTAGTGGCGTGAGCCATGGTCACGGATTCAGCCTGGAAGTTCCAGCCCTACCAGAGTGAGCGGCTGTGCGGTTTGGTCGAAGCGCGCCCACAGGGCGGCGAAGGTCTCGCGGGTGCGCGGGTGAGGTGCCTCGGGCGCGAGCTCGGCGAGCGGGCGCAGGACGCAGGCATACTCGGCGATTTCCGGGCGCGGGATTCGCAATTCCGCATCGTGCCGCACCAGGTTGCCGTAGAGCAGCAGGTCAAGATCGATGGTGCGCGAGGTAAAGCGCGAAGGTCCGCGCTCTCGTCCGAGTCTCCGCTCGACGTCGTGCAAGATGGCGGTGACTGCTTCGGGTGATTCGTCCGTGTCGAATGCCGCGACCAGGTTGTAGAAATTCTCGCCTTCAAACCCGATCGGTTGATTCTCGTACACGCTCGAAAGCGTCAATGTGCCGAAGCGATCGCGCAACGCCTGCACCGCGGCGCGGATGTTAGGTTCGCGCTCAATGTTGCTGCCGATGCTGACGTAGACGCGCGCCATTTAATGAAGG
>CAYHES010000073.1:0-11896 GCA_964355495.1 uncultured Acidiferrobacterales bacterium | reverse complement strand
TCTTGGCTTCGCGCGCGAACGGTGCGTCTTCGAACCACAGCGGCCGGGTGCTGCGGGTTGCCGGTAGCGTGGCAGCGCCGCCGCTGGCCGGCAGGTCGGTCATGGTTTTCTCCGTGCTGCCGGCGTATTGCACCGGCTGCGGCTGCGGACGACGCAGCATGCGGAAAATGAAAAACGCTCCGGCGACCAGCGCCAGAATCATCAGCATGCTGCCGAACGCGCCGCCGGCGCCTTGCCCCATGAACAGGGAGGCGAGCAGGCCACCGGCCGCGAGGCCAGCGAGCGGCCCGAGCCATCTGCTGGCACCGGACGGAGCCGGTGTAGCGGGCGCCTGCGCCGGAGGCTGCGCCTGCTTCTGGGGTGAAGATGATTGTTTGCCAATGCTGCTGCCGCCACCCAAGCGCCTGGCATCCGCGTTCTGGGCAGTCAGGCCGAGGCCGAGCAGTGCAACGAAAACCAGGGTAAACAGTTTGATCATGGTTAAGTAAACCTCTGTTAGTGAAAACTTGAGGCCATTGTACAGGGCAACAACCTCTGCTGTCGGGTTTATAAATTCAATACGCCCAAAGCCTGCCTGATAGCCAAAGAATCGCTGATCAAGCGGAAGAAACCCATCCGTATGCGCCCCCTTTCTCTCGCCAGCACCCCGCAACACGGGGGAGACCGGATTCGTTCCGGGCCTCCCGTAGGTTTCTGGCGCCGTATTCGCGTGCTGGCATCAGCCATGCACATTGTCATGGCGCGGTAATATTACCCGCACCGTCGTGCCCTGGCCGGGGGTGCTGTCGATGGCGAGCGTGCCGCCGTGGGCCTCGGCAATCACCCGACACAGGTACAGGCCGAGGCCATAACCGCCGGTTTCGCGGAGGCGTGCCGGATCGGCGCGATAGAACGGTTCAGTCAGGTGTGGCAGGTGTTCGGGCGCGATGCCGGTTCCATGATCGCGCACCGCGAGCGTGCAGTCTTCCGGCGTTGCGTTCAGGATCACCTCGGGAGGCGCGGCGCCGGCCGGTGTGTGGCGCACGGCATTGTCGAGCAGGTTCTTGAGTAACAGCTTGATGCGCGCGGAGTCGATCTCCGCCAGCACGTCCTGCGCCGGCAACGTGCGCTTTACGTTCGTGCCGGCGAAGAAACTGGCGATCGTCTCCTCCACCAGCACGTTGAGTAACGCCGGACGCCGGTCGAGCACCCGATGCCGGGTCGACAGGCGTTCGGTTTCGAGCAGCTCCTCCACCAGCCGGGCGAGTTCGTCGAGATCGCGGGTAATCTCGCCGCGCTGTTGCGGATCGTCGAGCAGGGCGACCGCAACCTTCGCGCGCGTGAGCGGCGAGCGCAGCTCGTGACTGATGGCCAGCAGCAACTGGCGTTTCGCTTCCAGCATGCGGCGGATCTCGTCGGCCATGCCGTTGATGCTGTGCGCAAGGTCGCCGAGTTCGTCACGGCGGTTGACCTGGATGCGGTGATCGAGATCGCCGGCACCGATGCGCTCGACGCCCGCCTGGATGCGGCCGATCGGCCGGAACAGCCGCCGGGTGGCGTGATAGAGCAGCGCCAGCACCAGCAGCAACGCGACGATCGGCCACAGGTAGCGGTATTCGGACTTACCGCTCGGCACCGAGAACGCGAAGGTGTAGGCGCCGTCACGCAGCACGAAGTATTCGGTCCCGTTTTGTCTGGCGTGGCGGTACTCATTGCCGTTGTCACGGCGGCCGGGTTGGCTGTGCAGCTCCAGCGCACCGAGGTCTGCCGGGACACCACGCGAGACCCAAACGCCGTCGGGGCCCGCGATCTGGATGATCAGCGGCAGTTCGCGGCTCAGCGCTTCGGCGCGCGCAAGGTTGGGCGGGTTGCCGATGTCGTGGCGGATGTATTCGACATAGCGTTGCAGATGCGGCCGCAGCGTCTGCTCGAAATGATCATGGAAGGCGCGCCCGATGCCGGCGCCGACCAGCAGCACGAACAAGATGGCCATGCCGATGAACAACAGCGTGAGGCGGCCGGAGAGCGAGTGGCGAAAGCGGCGGCACTTCATTCCGGCCTCCCGACGAAACAGTAGCCGGCGCCGCGCACCGTCTTGATGAAGTCACCATTATCGAGCTTGTGGCGCAGACGACTGACCAGAATATCCACCGCGCGCGACTGGATCTCGGTGTCGATGCCCCTGAGGGCGCCCAGGATCTCGTCGCGGCCGAAGGTCTTGCCGGGCTGGCCCGCGAGCAGCACCAGCAGCCGGTACTCCATGGCCGTCAGTTCCAGCGGTGCACCCGCGAGTTGCGCGGACTGCATGTGCGTGTCGATACGCAGCGCGCCGAACTGCCACACGCCACCGTGCGGCGCGGCGCGCTTGAGGATGCGCTGGATGCGCGCCACCAGCTCGCGCACCTCGAACGGTTTCGGCAGATAGTCGTCGGCGCCGAGCTCCAACCCCACCACCCGGTCCATCACCTCGCCGCGCGCGGTGAGCATGATGACCGGGATATCGCTGCGCGCGCGGATCGTGCGGCACACCTCGAAGCCGTCCATTTCCGGCAGCATGACGTCGAGAATCACGAGATCGATGCCGCCGCGCGCCAGCCGCGCGAGTCCATCGCTCGGACGCGTTGCGCTTTCCAGGCCAATGCCGTACTTGTCGAAGTGACGGCCCAGCAGCACGGCCAGACGCTCGTCGTCATCGATCAGCAGGACATGTGACATGCTGGCTTGCGATTATGAATAAGTGCGTAACGTAACGTGTCGTTGTGCCGCGCCGCCACAACAGTTTCAGGAAACGCTGCGCCGTAGCCGGCGTTGGCCCGAGCGACATCAGGCCTTCAGCCATGTCCATGCGGGACGTTTTTGGTTCAGGAAGCGAGCAATACTGGCAAGCATTCCTCGCGGGGCAAGGCGTGTAGAAAAGGCAAGCAGCCTATTAAAAAGTCCCACAATAACAACTCTTTTCCCTTTCATCAGAGCAGCATAGCCAATTTCAGCTACTTTCTCGGGGCGCAGCAAGTATGGAACGTGTGCGATTACGCTATTTTTCATGTTCGCACGCTCAAAGAATCCTGTCTGAGTAGGGCCGGGACACAGGGTCGTCACTACAACATTCTCTTTTTTGAGCTCGTCATGCAATCCCTCTGACAGCATAAACACATAAGCCTTGGATGCATAATAATTGCTCATAAGAGGCCCGGGCTGAAATGCGGCGGTAGATGCGACATTGAGAATTCTTCCGGAGCCCCTTTTTACCATTTCCTTACCAAATAAATTACAGAGCGCAGCGAGAGCAGTAATGTTAAGTTGTATAATTCCCATCTCGTCTTCTATTTTGTTTTCTGTAAATTTTCCGTTGAGACCGGCGCCCGCATTATTGACAAGAACGTCGACTTGAATACCAAGAGATACAGTCTGGTTAAATATTTCCCGCACGGAAGAAGGATTACTTAAATCCTGCACCATTGTGCGCGCGGAAACATGAAACCTGGTTTCCAGTTGTTTTGCAGCAGTCTTTAGCTGCTCTTCATTTCTTGCGACAAGAATCAAATTGTAAGAATTTCTTGCAAAAACCTTAGCTAGTTCAAGACCAATTCCAGATGATGCACCAGTAATCAAAGCTGTTTGTTTCATGGCTATCACCTCGACTGTCTGAAGGCGCGTGGATGGATAGGCACTATTACTTCGCCTAATCACGGTAACGCAAACCCGCGCCGGCTGGAAACCCGGCGCGGCACGCTTCAGTGCCGGTGACAGGGCCCGCCATGTCGGCGTGTCATCAGCTCGCGCAAGCGCGTACGCTGACCGGCGTTAAGCGCGTCGTAGAAATCGCCGAAGGCCGCGACCAGCTCGGGCGCCGTCCCGGCCGCCACTGCGGCCGGAACCTTTAACAGGCGCATGGCCTCGGCACGATCGAAACGTTCGCTGGAAAGCAGTGCCAGTAGAGCGTCGCGGTGTTCCTCTTTGGCGGCCTGCATGCCCGCGCGCAGGTCCTGCACGCGGCCCTGGACACTGGTCAGGCGCTGCTGTTGCGTAGCGTCGAGATCAAGCTTGCGGCTGACGCGCCGCAGCATCCACCCGCCGGGCGCGCCGCGGCCACAACGATGACGAGCGAAGAAGTCACGTATTCCCATCGATGTTCTCCTTCATATGGAAGATGTGTTGATACCGGGGCAACTCAGCGGTTCCAGCGGCAATGGCCGCCAGACTCCATGTGCTCCTTCAACTCCTCACGCAGCTTCTGCTGCTGTGGCGGCGTGAGGCTGTCGTAGAAGTCGCCCATGGCGGCGATCATCTCCGGCGCACGCTCGTTGATGTCGCGGGCGGTCTGCTGCACAAGATTCGTGGCGCGCTGCCGGTCGAGTTTCGATTGATCCAGCAGCGCCAGCGCCGCCTTGCGCGTCTCATCGTGTTTGCCGCGCAGGGTCTCGCGATTCTTGCGCAGGGTCTCGGTGACGGCATTCAGCTTGGCCGTCTGTGCCTCGTTGAGGTTCAGCTCCTTGCCAAGTTTCTCGATATGCCGCACGGCGTAATCCCCCGGCCCGTGGTGGCGAACGTGATGCCCACAGGCGGCGACGGCGACGGCAATACCCACGGCACTGAGAATGGCAACAATGTATCGGGTTCGGATTTTCATCGATCTGTCTCCTCGGTAGGTTGATGGTGTACGACGAGGATCAGGCTAGGCCGCCGCAGGCGTAGGCGCTTCTCGGGAAGGTAACGAATTGTTTCGGAATGTAACAGCCACCCGGCATCGGATTCCCGATTTTGGGCGGATGCAGACGTGGGTTGTGGGGTACGATTTTCACGAGGCGATAACCATGAACCGCTCCGCTCGTCTTTGGGATGATGCAGCGACTCCCATACAACACCCATGCGTTTTTGGCATCGACACGCAAACCCCTGGATTCCAGGCTTTCACTGGAATGACGACGTAACTCCGGGGAGTTTTTCCTTAAAGTAAGCGCCATTCCTCTCTGGCCCGGAATTTCTGGCCACCGGAACCCAGACCAGGGAACGGTTATTACGAAATACCGGTGGCATTTTGATCCCGATCAAGGTTGCGCGGGCCCGGCTTTATATAGGATGAATGCAAATAATCCATTGAGCAGGAGGAACGCCATGACCGGCCGGAAGAATCGCAGTGACGTCACCCATGAACCACGCCGCGATCGCATGGACGAGGAGCGCGTCAACGATCCGTATCGCAGCCGTGGCAAGTGGAAGGAACCGACCACCTGCCCGGAGTGCGGCGCGATCTTTCATCACGGCCACTGGCAGTGGGGTACGGCCGTGCCGGGCGCGGAGCAGCACCTTTGCCCGGCGTGCCAGCGAATCCGCGACCGGGTACCGGCCGGAGAGTTCACGTTGAGCGGACCGTTCTTCGCCGAGCATCGCGAAGAGATTCTGCACCTGGTGCGCCATACCGAGACCAAGGCGCGCGCCGAACATGCGCTCGAGCGCATCATCGAGGTCAAAGAACAAGGCGACCGGACCGTAGTGACCTTGACCGATATACATCTGACGCACGGCATCGGCGAAGCGCTGCGCCACGCCTACCACGGCGAGCTCAACACGCATTACACAGACGAGGGCGATCTGCTGCGCGCTGCCTGGAGCCGCTAGCCGAAGCCCCGCCACTGTCCCGTCGGCCTGTGGAACTCGCGCACCACCGCAATCTGTCGCAAGAGTTTCCAGAACTCAAGGCGCGCATCCGCGAACTCAAACTGGAAAGCCCGGCGTTCCGCTGCCTGTATGCCGAGTACCAGGCGGTCGACAACGAGGTCTATCGCATCGAACAGGAGATCGAGACGCCGTCGGACGATTACACCGAGGAACTCAAGCGGCGCCGCGTGCTGCTCAAGGACCGGCTGTATGGCATGCTGACCGGCCGCGTTCCGACAGCGGTCGAGGCCGACGAATTCGTGGTGCGCCACAAGTTTGCGCAGCCGGTGGATTTGTCCGCGGTGACGCGCGACTGGATCCAGCGCGGCTTCTCGTGCCGCGCCTTCACCGATCCGCCCGGGCAGGTGTGGCGCGATTATGTGCACGACAACGACGAGCTCGTGACGGTGGTGGACGGACGCCTGGAGGTAACGATGCACGGCGAGAACTGGGTGCTCGCGCCGGGCGATGAGCTGTACATCCCGCGCGGGGTCGCGCATACGGTGCGCAACCTGCACGCTGGCACGACCCGCTGGCTGTACGGCTACGATTGAATCGGCAACCGTCGGTGCGACCGCGCCGGGAGGCAAGACCATGCAACTGAGCGAGAAACAACTGACCGAGGCGCGCGATACCGTGCAGGCCCTGCTCGAGCAGCTCGGGCTCGCGGCCTACCTGTTCGAGGTCGAGCCGCGCACCGATCACTGGGAGGTGCGCGTCGAGTGTGCGCCGGACAGCGGCTGGCAGTCGTCGATACTGAACGTGGACGAAGGCTGGCTTACGGCCTGCCGCACCGACGCCGGTGCGCGCCACAAACTGCTCGACGAGTGGCGCCAGCGCCTGCAGCCGTAACCCGACCGGAGGCCTCGCGCACTGTTCGGCCACGCTCGCCTCAGAGTCGCTTCACGCGTTTCTCGATCAGCTTCCGGAGCTTGTCGTAGGACAGCGGTGGCCCCCGGTTCGCCAGCTTGCCGTCGATGAAAACGCCATCGGCAACGCCCCACTCCTCGGAAGGTCTGCGGATCGGTGGTGTCGATTTCCTGGAACACCACCCGGTCGCCGAATTCCTGCGCGGCCCGTTGCGCGCGCTCGAACGTGATGTTCTGCGCCGGGCACCAGCCGTTCTTGAACGCGGTCACGCTCACCTTGCCCGGCACGCCGGCCACCGGTTTCCTCTGCCGGACCCAGTGGGGCGCGGTCGCGTCCTCGACAAACGGCTTCCACACGAGCGCGCTGATGAATTCCCGGTCGGCGTTCCGGTAACCGTGCTTCTTGAACCACGCGGCCTTCATCCAGAACGGCAGGCTCAGACCCCAGGCCGCCATGCCCTTGGCGCCGCGGCCGCGCGCGTCTTCCTCGGCGGCGGCGAGCAAGGCCGCGCCCATACCCCGGCCCTGGAAATCACCCCGGCCCCGCTTGTGCCCGTGTACCCAGATGCAGAGGATGAAGTAGAGATCCCGGCCGGCCACGAACGACGCCTCGATCGGCAGATACTGGATCATGCCGCCGACCTGGCCGCTGTCGTCGAGCACCAGCTTCACGCGCAAACCGCGATCCTTGTACTTGTGGTACCAGCACGCCTTGTGGTCGCCGGCGTCCTGCATGTCCTCGGACCACTCCTCCAGGCAACAGAAATAAGTGTCCTGGTGCTCGGGAGCCAGATCGACTACTCGCATCGCATCCTCCTTGGCCGCGCCCCTGCCCGCAGAAGTAAACCACCGTCCCGGGTTCGATGGAAGCCGGGACGCACGCCGTCGCGACGCGTGCCGCGCTCAGCACCACAGGTTTTTAAGAGGAAGACCCCGAAAGGGTCGAAACGTGGCCGAGAACCGCCGGCATTACCAGGCGCGCACGCGCCCGGTGTCGAGGTGGATGAAATTCGAGGCGGAATAATTGCCGACACCGCCGGCGCGCAGACCGAGCGCGGCGCGGCGCAGGTCGGCGAGCGCGACGCCGCTGAGGCGGAGGTCGATCGCCTGGCCGTGGGTGTGCAGGCTGTCGCGCGCGACGCCGCCGCCGTGGCGGCGCAGCAAATCGTTGGTGGCCGGCGAGCGATAGCCGGAGATCACTTCGTACGGGCCGCGCGCGCCGGTGCGCTGTTGCAGGGCGTACAGGATGTCGAACAGCCGCCGGTCGACGGCGAAGACATCGCCGCTGCGGTGATCGCGCAGCAGCCGGTCGATGGCCGCCAGTTCCCCGCTCTGGTACTGGCCGTCGGCCCAGTAGGTGGCGGCGAGTTGCTCGCCGGTGTGGGTGTTGTAAAACTTCAGGCGGCGCTCGGCCGGCTGGCTCTGCGCCCACGAACGCGCACTGGCGAGTGCGGCACCGCTGGCCAGCGACCACTTCAGGAACTGTCTGCGATTCAACATCGACGTATGCCCCACTTTATAAGGAAGCTCTGAACAAGGATACCAGTCCTATTTTCGTCATGCCGGCGAAAGCCGGAATCCAGTGGTTTCAGAAAGTCTCCTGGATGCCGGCTTTCGCCGGCATGACGAGCAGAAGAAAAACGGACTTGCTCAGAGGTTCTCTTCTTACGGTATGTATCCAATATCGACAGTTTAGCCCAGCAGCGGGTGCGGCGGCGGCGCTGCCGCGCCGTGCTCGTCGCGCGCGCGGCGCCGCTCATCAATTCCCCGGGTAATAGCCGGCCAGTACCGGTTCGCGTCTATAGACGTCGTCGCGGAACTGGACCCGCCCGGCGTCATCCACCCAGCTCGGCAGATACAGCACATATACCGGGATCGGTTCCGGCAAGCGCAGGGTCTGGTGGCGCAACGCATCGATCTGCGCCTGAATGCGCGCCGCGTTCCATTCCGGCGTCCGGCGCAGCGCGTGCAGCGCCAACGCCATGGCATGCTCGATGCGCACGCAACCCTCGCTCAAGGTGCGCGTGTCGCGCTCGAACAGCGCGCGCTCCGGGGTGTCGTGCAGGAACACGTCGAACGGGTTGGGAAACACGAACGACAACCGGCCCATGAGATTGCCCGCGCCCGGCTCCTGGCGCAGGCGCACACCGGAGCCATTGTCATTGATCCACGCCCAGTCAAGGCGCGCCGGATCGAGTTCCTGCCAGCTGCCATTGCGGGTGTCGAACACACGGAAGCCGCGCGCCGGCAGATAGCCGGGGTTGGCCTGCGCGCGCGGCCACAACCGGTCGCGCGCAATGCGCTCCGGCACGTACCAGTACGGATTGATGATCAGCGACTGCAGCGTGGCGCTGAACGATGGCGTGGCCTGGTCGGGCGTGCCGTTGATGGTGCGCATGGCGAGCAGCGTCTTGCCGTCCTCGACCACCGCCAGCTCGAAGCCGGCGGTGTTGACCAGGATATAGTGGCTGCCGAAATCGCGCGGCAGCCAGCGCCACCGCTCCATGGCGCGCCGCAGTTGCGCGGCACGCTCCGCCGCCGGCACGTTGAGCGCGGCGCGGGTGCGGGTGCCGACGATGCCATCAGCGGCTAAGCCGTGACGGCGCTGAAAGTTTTCCACCGCCGCGGCGAGCGGCGTATCGTAACGCGTGCCGAACGACAACGCGAAACGCGGCAGGTCGCCCTCGCTGCGCAACCGGGCGCGCAGCAATGCCACCTGCTCGTGCTCATCGCCGGGTGCGAGCTTCGGCCCCGGCGGCAACGGCGGCCAACCGCCCTGTTCGGCCAGCTGCCGGTAACGGGCGAGCGCCGTGCGCAGGCGCGCGTAGGCGGTGTGCGCCGGCGGCAGCGCTTCGAGCAGCTTGGCCAAGTCGCTGTCGGTGCCGGCGCCTTGCAACGCGGCGGCCGGATCGAACGGCGGCGCCCGCAGTTGCCAGCTCGGGTCGGCCTCGTGCGGACCGGTCAGGCCGCGGCGCGCATCGCGGCTATAGCGATCGAACCCCGCCGTCAGCAACAGGTCGAGACAGGCCTGCGCGGCGGGCGTGGCCGCGGACCAGTGCGCCTCGATGTCGGCGATCCGGTAGCGCGCCGGCGGCAGACCTTCCTGCCCGGCGTTTTGCAGCGCCGTGCGCAACAACCGCGCGCGCACGCCGGCGCCGCGTGCACTGACCCAGAGCGGCGCCATCTCCGCGTAGTAGGGAGCGATCCGTTGAGGGTCGAGCCGCGCCGCGCCGCAGTTCACCACCGGCGCCTGCAACGCGGCCGCCAGCGCGTCGCTCACGGCGTCGGGCGCGGCCAGCACCGGCACGCACCACGGCCCGAACAGCACAAGCAGAGTACGCAACGGAGTTACGGCCATTTGATCTTGGTCCAAACGTGCTTGAATCAGGACGACAATGCCGCCGCCTGCCCGCAAACATATTATTACAGTTACGCTTATGTACAGCTTGGGGTCAGCAAGTGAATTCCACAAGCAGAAGCTGGGTGAAGAAAAAGCATACGCAGGTATTTACGTAGAACGCTACCGACCTTGCTAGTGTAGTGCTTCACAATTGACGGAACATTGCTTGTTCGAAATGTAGGTCGGCCTTCAGGCCGGCCTGTCGGGCTAAAGCCCGACCTACAGGGGGCTCCGGGAAGTTAATCGAGATGGCCGATTTCCGCACCACCCTTGCCGAGGCGGATGGCGACGGCGGTCCAGCACCCGCAGCCGGTTCTCCTCGTTTGCTCCGGCTCGTTTCTCGCGCTGTGGCCTGTTCAAACCTACCGGCACTTCAAGGGCAAGTACCCCGCGGGGATGTTCGTGTTGTTTCCGCCTCGCATCGTCATCGGGTCGGGTGCCGCGGCATTGCCACAAACCCAGGTAACCGGAACGACGGGTGAATCCTCCACGACCGCCGCGCGCAGGGTGAGGGTCTTGTCTTTGATCAGGGCATGGGCGCTATTGCCGTAGGTGATATCGATTGCACCTTCTCGAATCGATACCGAACGAATGAGGTTGTTGACGATTTTGTCGGCGGCGGGCAAGCCGGCGGCGGCATTATCGACGGGAAAGGTCCGTGTTGTTGCCCAAGACCCGGCAATGGGGGCCTTGGCAATATCCGCTAACGGCAAGGATTCAACGATCTGGTCCCGAATAATTTTGTCCGTAAAATTCGGAATCGCCAGCAGCGCCAGTATCGCGATCACCGCAAGCACCGCCATCAATTCCATCATGCTGAAACCGTCGTGTCGCATTGCCATTTCCCGGCCTAGCCCGTGAGTGATCAGACCATCAATGGGTGATGGTGGATATACAGGAATAGTAGCAGATACGGTCCCCTGGACGAGATTGCGATTTCACACGGTCAGCGGGGAATTAGAGTTGCTTCGAAAACCCGTCTCTGGCCGGTTCGGTCATTTCGTCGGAACCGTCGCGTGTCCGTCGCAGGTCGGTGAACACGAACCCGTCGCGCTCGACGGTTTCGCCGGTCTCGATCGCGATCGGCGCGCGGAACATCGGTCCGGCGCAGGCGAAGCTGTGGAACTCGCCGTTTTCGCCGCACGGGTCCACGCCCGCGGGCAGCGCGTCGAGCAGCGCGGCATCGAACTGCCGGCCGCAGAACTCCGCCGCCAGCCGCTTCGGATCGACGCAGGTGAGCACGGCCCGCAGCCCGCCCGCGATCATGCTGCGCGCGAGTGCCGCGGTCGGTTCGTTCCACAGCGGAAACAGCGGCGCGATACCGGTGCCCTGCAACTGCTGCTCGCGGTAGGCGCGGATGTCGGCGAGGTACAGGTCGCCGAAGGCCATGCGCTCGATGCGCTCGCCGCGCAGGCGCTCGATCAACGCGCGCATGCGGCTTTCGTAATCGGCATTGCTGCACGGATAGGGAATGGGCACTTCGATGAGCGGCAGCCCGGCAGCTTCGGCCTGCGCGTGCAACAACTCCTGGCGCACGGCATGCATGGCCACGCGGTTGAATTCTTCGTTGACCGTGGTCACGAGCACCGCGACCTCGATGTCCGGGTCCTGGCGCAGGCGGTGCAGCGTCCAGGCGCTGTCCTTGCCGCTGCTCCAGGAGAGCGCTACGCGCGGCCGCGACATCGGCGGACCGGATGGATTGTTAAGGTAGCTCTGAACAAGTACACCCTCTCCCTATTCGTCATTCCGGCGAAAGCCGGAATCCAGTGGTTTAAATAGGCTTTCCTGGATGCCAGCCTTCGCTGGCATGACGATAACGAATTAAATCAGAGGTCCCTTAAACGCACGGCGGCCGCGGCGCGCAGCCGCCGCGCCAGCATCACCACCGCGAGCCCGGCGGCGATGTAAAATAGTGCCCAGACCAGATACGGAACCGCGTAGTGCGCGGTGCGCGCCAGATAATCGGCAAACGACAGGCCGGCGAAATAGC
>CAYHES010000072.1:0-11902 GCA_964355495.1 uncultured Acidiferrobacterales bacterium | reverse complement strand
TGCACATCTCGCAGATCTCACACGAGCGCGTCGAGAACGTGGGCGACAAGCTGACCGAGGGCGAGACCGTCAAGGTCAAGGTGCTGGAAGTGGACAAGCAGGGGCGTATTCGCCTGTCGATGAAGGCGGTGGATGAGAAGACGACCGCCTGACTTGAGCTGTAGTTTCTGTATCGAAAAAGGAGCCGATGGCTCCTTTTTTGTTTCCCCGTTCGTCATTCCAGCGAAAGCTGGAATCCAGGTTTTGAATGGGCCGTTCGCCCTGAGCCTGTCGAAGGGCGGTTGAATCGCCTGCGGCGATCCATCCCTTTCGTCATTCCGGCGAAAGCCGGAATCCAGCTTTTATCTTATGTTGAATCGCCTGCGGCAATGGCTTGAAGGCTAAGGTGCCGCTGGCCGCGCGGCGGCGGGTTACTTTTTCTTGTTCGGCCAAGAAAAAGTAACCAAAAAGAAGGCCGCCCCGGAGCCGCCGACACCCCCTGCGCTTCTCGCCTCGTCCGGGCGCGAGCCGAACTCGCCGAACGCGTAAGTAAGTGACAAGGCGAGCGAGCGCAGCGAGCAGGGCTACTTTCTCGCGCTCGGCTCAGACACCGGCTCGCGACACCTCCCGGCCGAGGCTGCGATGCTCGGTGGCGGCTACGGGTCCCAACGTCAACGGCGCCATCTAAAAACGTGTAGCCCGGATGAAGCGCAGCGCAATCCGGGGTCGATTCCCGGATTCCGTTTCACTCCATCCGGGCTACGCTGCTTTCCTGGTTAGTTAGCCGCGCATAGGTCCTGGTGTGGGATCGACATACTGAACGACGATGCTTTGAATTTGTCTCGCATAAGTTTCAATCTCACCATAGGTCGCCACCGCGTGGCCGGGGCCAAAGTGCGGGTTTGTAATTTCAAGTGGTTTCGGCCAGAGGCGCACATCAACCGTGGGCAGCGCTTCCTTAGCAAGGCTCAAAACTTCGTTGAACCGTTCTCCGAATTGGTTATATGGTTTTTCTTGTCGCTCCTTAGCGGACATACGCTCAATCGCAATCACGAAAGAGCCGACAAGTGCCTCAACATCATCAGATGACACTGCCATATAGTTTCCCCTTTACGGCTAATGTTGCCCTCACGGGCGATGGTTCGTTACCGCCAGCATCCAGTGACGGGCCTTGTTAACCGCTTTATGGCACGATCTCATACTTGACTTGTAGATCAAATGTTACAACACTAAGTTTCTTCATCGTCTCGATCGCTAACACGCTAACCGTACCTGCAAATAGCTTCTTTCCGTTTGGTTCTTTGTAGCCAAAATATTCCGTGTCAATCAACTCAGCAAGAGCATTACCTGCTGCGATAGTTTCTGTTTCCGAAGAAACATTGCTGATCCTTTCACCGTAATAGTGTGCCCTTTCAATATAATGTTTGTGGTCAACTTTCGCGTACCCAACGATGATCATCGGTAATATTTTGTCTCTCAGTGTTTCCGGGAACTCGATAATCGACCATAGATAATCCAGTATTGTTATATTAAAGATCCAAAGCTCTCCCATTAGTTGCTTAATCTCATCGTCGTTGTCATGTGTGATGGCGAAACGGTCTAAAGCGATGGTATAGGGTTCCATTCCTACCTTGATTTCATCAGAAAACGCACTTGCCGCAACATCGGATGTCATCAGTTGCCGTTTTTTTCTAAATGGCCACATCACGGGCCTCCATAATTGCGTTTAACGATAAAGCTCACAGGTGCAAATGAAGTGCAGTGGAATTATCGTCCCGTGAAGCGCTTTGTTGGCTTCGTTTTTCATACGCGTCTGTATTTTGAAGAATCAAAATATCGACACCAAAATAGCGCCGACAATTAAAACGATAAGGATAATCGCAGCCATGCCTAGTCTATTAGGAGAAGCACCTTCTTTCTTCATTATCCTACGCCAGAGCTGTTCGGTCTCTATGTATTTACGCATTACTTCTTCAGTATCTGGACCGAGCAAGGAAATTAGGGTGGCACAAGAATGAGCGGCTTTATCTCTATTTTGTTTTTCCCCAGCCAAATGATACCAAGCAGATATAAAGGATGAACTTGTTATGTATTTTTGTAGTTGGGAAATCTCATAGTTGTTCAATGCAACTGTTTTACCTGTCTCTGATTCCCAACTTGTATGCTGTCCGCTTCTTATTACGTCTTGCATATTTTCGTATACCGAGACTAACTTTGTAGGATGTCGCTGTATTGCGCTTTCCTGCATCGCGATAATTTCTGAAATTTCTCTCAGAGCTTCTTTCCTGTTCACAGGTGCACCCTATGGAAGTTAACTATAATTCGACATCCCAAATGACGCGTTGGGACCCTTCAGGGTCAGAGCCAATATCGGAATCATGTACTGACAGTAACATACCGACAATAAGTTTCCCGAATCCGCAGCGCCCCGACAAAACCAACCGCTGCAAACCCAAACAGTATCCACAGTCCAGTCGTGTAGCTACCGGATAGGTCGATAGACCGCCCCACCAACGGTTGCAGGATACCAGTGCCGAGGAAGGCGCCGGTGTTGGCGACGCTGGTGGCCATGCCGGAGAGGGCGTGCGGGTTCACTTCTTTGACGCAGGCCCAGCTGAGGGTGAAGCAGGAGGCGCCGAGGCCCATGAGGAAGAAGAGGAATAGCAGCATTCCCTGTGACAGGTGCAGGCCGGTGAGCAGCGGCAGCCAGCAGGCGAGATGCAGTAGCGCGAAACCGAGGATCACCGGGCGGCGGCGGCCGAGGCTGTCGGAGAGGGTGCCGATGACGAGGGCGCCGAGGGCGAAGCCGGCGAGCAGCAGGGTGGTGTGGGCGGTGGCTTCGCTGCGGGTGAGGCCGTAGGTGGCGGTCAGGTAGGGCACGGCCCACAGGCCGGCGAAGGCGAAGTACGAGCCGGACAGGCCGAAGTTCACCCAGAAGGCCGGCCAGGTGGCGCGGTTGCGCACGATCTGCAGGAGGCCGTCGCGCCAGTGGCCGTGGTGGGCGGGGTGGGCCTCGTGGCCGTCGAGTTCGCGCATGCTGGGCAGGCCGGCATCGGTCGGGGTGTTGCGTACCAGGTACCAGCTGAGTGCGCCGAGCGTCAGCGACAGCACGCCGATGAACTCGAACACGCTGCGCCACGATGTGCTGGTCAGCACCCAGGCGAGCGGCGCGGCGGCCAGGACGGCGCCGAGGTTGCCGAGCAGGATCGACAGGCCGGTGAAGGTGCCGAAGTGGCGGTCGTGGAACCAGGCGGCGTGCAGCTTGAGCATGGCGATGAAGGTCACGGATACGCCGAGCCCCACCAGCAGCCGGCCGGTGGCCAGCATAGCGACCGATTCGGCGAGACCGAACATGAGCGAACCGGCGCCGGCGATAATGCCGCCGAGGGTCAGGATGCGGCGCGGCCCGAGGGTGTCGGCCAGCACGCCGGTCGGGATTTGCATGACGGTATAGATATAGAAATAAGTCGCGCTGATGCCGCCGAGCAGCGCCGCGCTGGCGGCAAAGGTCTGTTGCAGGTCGCTGGCGATGGTGGCCGGCGCCATGCGGTGGAAGAACGACAGAGCATAGGCTAGCACCACCAGCACGAAGGTGGTCCAGCGCAGGCGGCGCATGCGGACGTGCATGCCGGGGGTGTGGATTTTTCTTGTTGTCATCGACTATTGGGCATCAACCTTCTGTTCCACGCAGGTGGTATATGACGGGATAAATACCTGTAGGATGGGTGGAGCGCGAAGCGCGTAACCCATCGATCGACATAGCTTGATGGGTTACGCTGCGCTCCACCCATCCTACGCTCGTTAGAGTTGTTTGCGCAGCCAAGCGGGAATTCGTTCTTCCAGCCAATACTTTGGTTTCCAGGGCAGGTGTCCGCCGACGAAGCCAACATGCCCCCCGTGGCGGTGCAGGTCGAGTTCGATGGTTGTCGATAGCTCACCGGTTTCGGGGATGACCTTCTCGTGCATGAACGGATCGTCGCTGGCGTGCACGATGAGGGTCGGGATGCGGATGCGGTTCAGGTATTGGCGCGAGCTGGACGAAGTGTAGTAATGCATGGCGCCCTCGAAGCCGTGCAGGCGGGCGGTGACGCGGTCGTCGAATTCGAAGAAGCTTTTCATCCGGTTGATTTCTTCCAAGGGCGCCGGTGGGGCGAATTTTTCGGCCTTGCGACGTGCACCTTGTTTGAGGCTTTTCAATAAATGCGACTGATAGACGCGCGACAGGCCGCGGTTCATGTGGGCGGTGGATTCGTGCAGCAGGAACGGCACCGATACGGCCACGGCGCATTGCACCGGCGCGTCTTTGCCTTGTTCGCCCAGCCATTTGAGCAGGGCGTTGCCGCCGAGCGAATAGCCAATCGCGGCGAGTGGCGTGTTCGGTTCGCGTGCCTTGAGAGTGCGCACCAGAAAATCGATATCGCCGGTGTCGCCGGAATGATAGGCGCGTGCCAGGCGATTGGGTTCGCCGCTGCAGCCGCGGAAGTGCATGAGCACGGCGCGCATGCCGTGTTGCGGCGGCGACGTGAGCATGGCGGGCGCAGGCGGCGGCGGAAGAACAACCGGCCAGGGAGTTTGCAGGTGCGGGTTGCGCAACCACCAGGCGGGTTTGAAGGGTGGTATGGTTTCGTCCGCCATGCGGCGGGCAGGGGACAGCGGTGGGGTGTCGGGTGCGTTCAGGCCCAGAGACTCTGCCACCAGCGGCGCCGGCCTTCGGGCAGCGGGCGTTTGCTTTCGAGGTGCGTGGGCGGAATCAGGGTCATGGTCCAGCCGGGGAGCGGCGGGTTCTTGCTGGAGCCGCAGGAGACGCCGAGATGGTTCGGGTCGAAAATCTTGATGAAGGTCGGGTCGGTCTTGCTGTCGGTGTAGACGATGCCGCAGTAGGTCTCGTCGTGGTCGCGGCGCAGCAGGGCATCCACTTCGTGCATGAATTTCTGCACCTGCGCGGCGCTGCGCGGCTGCGCCGGCAGCGGCTCGCCGATGCAGTAGATGTACCACCCGGCATCGGCCCTGGTCTGCACCGTGGTCCAGAACTCGTCGAGCTGCGCCCACTGCATCAGGCTCGTGAAGGAGCCGCGGAAGGCGTCATGGAATGGGTCTTGCGCTGCCACGGTCACGGGTTGGGCGCGATGAAACGAGAACATGGGGAATCCTCAGAGCCGGGTCAGGGGCTGGATGGCCCGCAGGTTGAACATTATGCCCCCGGGATTGGCGGGGCTGCAAACGCCAGGTGGGTGACCCTGTCCGACAAGGGAAGATGGTCCTATTTTTCGGCCTCTTTTATGTAGATGCGCGCGCGCCGCACCTTGTCCGAGCAGCTCTCGAATTTATCGAGTTGCTGATGCACGCTGGCGTCCGTGAGCAGCCCGGCGGCCTTGATCCACTGGATGCTGCCGCCGAAGCCCTTGACCTTGGCGTCTTCCAGTTCCTTATTGGCGATGCGCAGGCCTTCGGCGCATTCCTGACCGGCCGGGGTGGCGACGCGCCCGCTGCAGGCGGCCAGGAACAGACAGGCGGAAAGCAGCAGTGCAGTGCGGAGCAGGACAGGTTTCATATCGAAGTGCTTCCTTTTCGTGGAGAAGAATTCAGCGTTTGCTGGCGGGTTTTGCGGCCGGCGTCGTCTTGCCGGCCTCCGGTTTTTTGTGCGGGGCGAGTTCCTTGGTGAGCGAGCCCACGCGCGGGAACAGGATAATCTCGATGCGCCGGTTCTGGCTGCGCCCGGCCGGGGTCTTGTTGCTGGCGAGCGGGTGATATTCGCCCAGGCCCACGGCTTCGAGGCTGTTGGCGTCGATACTGGCCTCATCCTGCAGAAAACGCACCACGTTCGTGGCGCGCGCCGTGGACAGCTCCCAGTTGCTGGGGAAGCGTGTCTTGAGCGGCTTGGCGATCGGGACGTTGTCGGTGTGGCCTTCGATGCGGATGGTCTTGTCCCTGGCCTGCTTGAGCACCGCGCCGACGCGCTTCAGCACTTCCTTGCCCTGTTCGGAGATCTGGTCCTCGCCGGACGGGAACAGGATCTTGTCCACGATGTTGAGCGACAGGCGGTCGGCGAGCTGGGTGATCTTCACCTGGCCCTGCTCGACCTCCTTTTGCATGGCCTTGAGCATCTCGTCGTGGGTGGCGCGCACGCGCGCCATTTCCTCCTCCTTCTCGCGCGACACCTTGGCGACCTCCTCTTCGAGGCGGCCGGTCAGGTAGCCGACGTGTTCCTTGAGGCGTTCGTTCTCGAGCGCCACCGCGCGGTTCTTTTCGTCGAGCTCGGACGTTTGCTCGCGCAACTGCTCGCCGTAGCCCCAGTAGAGATAGGCGGCGAGCCCGCCCATGGCGAGGCCAAAGACAAACAGCACGCGAGACAGGTTGTTCCACTGTGGACCGCTATCGGCTTCGTACATCCATGGCTCCGCGTATTGGCTGGGCCAAGAATAGCAAGTCCATGTGACGATCGCCTAGCCCGATTAACGAACGGCGTCGTTCGGCAGTTCGGCCGACGGCGCTGTCGTGCGACCGCCCAGGCGGATGGCGAGGATGCCGGCGCCGGCCACCAGCAGCACGCCGGAGAGCGACAGCAGGTCGGGCAACTCGCCCCACAGCGCCCAGCCGAACAGGCCGGCGAACACCACGATACCGTATGCGAAGGGGCCGACCTGTGCCGCCGCCGCGTGCGCGTAGGCACGCGTCATCAGGAGCTGCGCGCCGGTGGCGAGTGCGCCGATGGCGATGAGTTTCAGCCATAATGCCGGATCGGGCGTTTGCCAGCGCCACAGCAGTGGCACGGCCGAGACCAGCGCGGCGGTGAGACTGAAGTAGAACACGATGCGCGTGGCCGGCTCGGTGGAGGTCAGGCGGCGGATGCCGGCCATGGCCAGCGCCGACAGTACGCCGGAGGCGAGGCCGATCAGCGCCACCGGTGTGAACAACTCCAGGCCGGGCTTGAGGATCAGGGCGATGCCGACAAAGCCGATTCCGATCGGCCACCAGAGTTTGCGGCTGAAGCCTTCGCCCGCCCACAGCAGGGCGGCGAGCGGAATGAACAGCGGCGCGGAGTAATTCAGCAACACGGCCTCGGCGAGCGGCAAGTGGCCGAGGGCGTAGAAGAAGCAGTACATGGCGGCGAGCCCGGTCAGCGCACGCAGCAGGTGGGCGCCGAGCTTGTGCGTGGCGAAGTAACGCGGTCCGTGATGCACCAGCCAAGGCGTGAGCGCGAGCAGGCCGATGAGGCTGCGGAAGAACACCACCATCTCGCTGGGCAACGACACCGACACGCTCTTGATGAGCGCGCCCATGGCGGCAAACAGCAGGCCGGAAGCGAGCATCAGAAGCGCGCCGCGCGGAAGGTTGTCGGGGTACATGGGTGCATTATGCCGGTCATTCAGGCGAAAACGGGGCAGTTGTAGGGTGCGCTCGCGCACCAGCTTCTTTATTCCCTCTCCCTCCGGGAGAGGGTAGGGTGAGGGGACCATACCCTTTTGGTTGTATCGCCTGCGGCGATGCCCGAACCGCAATGATGCCGCTGGCCGCGCGGCGGCGGGTTACTTTTTCTTGTCCGGCCAAGAAAAAGTAACCAAAAAGAAGGCCACCCCGGAACCGCCGAAAGCCCCTGCGCTTCTCGCCGAAGGCGGGGCCCGCCAGACGGCACATCCCTGTGCCGCTGGCAGGTTCGCGCTCCCGGCGCGAACCGCGCTGCGCGCGGCCTGATCCGCCTTCGGCTGCGATGCTCGGCGGCGGCTACGGGTCCCAACGTCAAAAGCAACTGCACCGATGCGAAATAGTTTGTGTACAAGGGTGGGTTAGCCGCGTAGCGGCGTAACCCACCGATCGGCGGCGAGAATGCTAGCCCAGCAAATTCCGCAAGTGCGCGACGTGCGCCGCGCCGCGCTCCTGCTTCTGTTCCGGGTTGACGTTGGCGCCTTTGCCTTCCCATTGCAGGTCATCGGCCGGTAGCTCGCTCAGGAAGCGGCTCGGTTCGCAGGTCACCACCTCGCCGTAGCGTTTGCGGCGCAAGGCGTAGCTGAAGGCGAGCGTTTTTTTCGCGCGCGTGATGCCGACATAGGCGAGGCGGCGCTCTTCCTCGATGGCGGTGCCGGCGTTTGTCCAGTGAATGAGGCCTCTTTCACTGACGGCTCCGCGCTCCGCGCCTGCGTCGATGCTGGAGCGGTGCGGCAGCAGGCCTTCTTCCATGCCGACGATGAACACATGCGGGAATTCAAGGCCCTTGGCGGCGTGCAGGGTCATGAGCGACACCTGATCGGATTGATTCTCGTCGTCTTCGTTATCCAGCATGCCGATCAGGCTGAGGCGCGCCACCAGCTCGGCAAAGGTGGACGGTTCACCATCTTGCTCCTGTTTGGCGAGACGCGTGAGCCAGCCGGTGAGTTCGAGCACGTTCTCCATGCGCTTCTCGGCGGCTTCCAGGTTGTCGCAGGTTTCTTTCAGCCAGGCGTCGTAGGCGATGTCCGCGAGCAGGCTGCGCAGGACGGTGGCCGGCTCCTCTTCCCTGGCGCGATCGGCCAGGTCCGAGAGCCAGACGCAGAAGCGCTTGAGCGAGGCCAGTTGCCGGTCGTTGAGGTGTTGGGCAAGGCCCATTTCAAAGGATGCGGCGAACAGGCTTAAGCTCCGGTCTTGGGCGTAGGCCGAAAGCTTTTCGAGCGTGGCGGCGCCGATCTCGCGGCGCGGCGTGTTGACCACGCGCAGGAAGGCGCTGTCGTTGTCCGGGTTCGCGAGCAGCTTGAGGTAGGCCATGATGTCGCGCACCTCGGTGCGCTCGAAGAACGACAGCCCGCCGCTGAGATAATAAGGAATACGCTGTTCGCGCAGCACCCGTTCGAACTGGCGTGCCTGATGATTACCGCGGTACAGGATGGCGTAGTCGCGGTGATCGGTGTTGTGCAGGAACTTGTGGTGCATGAGTTCCGACACCACGCGCTCGGCCTCGTGCTCGTCGTCGCGGCAGGCCAGCACCCTGACCGGGTCGCCGAAGCCGTGTTCGCTCCACAGGCGTTTCTCGAACAGGTGTGGGTTGTTGGCGATGAGCTGGTTGGCGGCCTTGAGGATGCGGCCGGTGCAGCGGTAATTCTGTTCGAGCTTGATGACCTTGAGATCGGTGTAGTCGTCCTTGAGCTGGTGCAGGTTCTCGGGGCGCGCGCCGCGCCAGGCGTACACCGATTGATCGTCGTCGCCGACCACCGTGAGCGCGCCGCCGTCGCCGACCAGCAGCTTCACCAGTTCGTACTGGCCGGCGTTCGTGTCCTGATACTCGTCCACCAGTAGGTAGCGCACCTGCTGCTGCCAGCGTGTGCGCACCTCGGGGTGATCGCGCAGCAGATGCACCGGTTGCAGGATGAGATCGTCGAAGTCGAGCGCGTTGAAGGCCTTGAGGCTGCGCTGGTATTCGGCGTACACGCGCGCAGACGTCGAGAGCAGCATGTCGCCGTCGCTGCCGGCCGCCGCCTGTTCGGGGCTGAGCAGCGCGTTCTTCCAGGCGGAGATCTGCCACTGCACGGATTCCGGCGTCACGCCCTTGTGGCCGCGCAGGCTTTCGCGGATGAGAGTGAGGCTGTCCTCGGAATCGTGGATCGAGAAGCCCGGCTTGTAACCGCTCGCGGCGAGTTCCTTGCGCAGGATGGTGAGGCCGAGGGTATGGAAGGTGGAGATGGCAAGGCCCTTGGCGTCCGTGCCCTTGAGCAGGTCGGACACGCGGGTTTTCATTTCGCGCGCCGCCTTGTTGGTAAAGGTGACGGCGGCGATGCGCGCCGGCGCAATGCCGCACTCCTGGATGAGCCAGGCGATTTTGCGCGTGATCACCGAGGTCTTGCCGCTGCCCGCGCCGGCCAGCACCAGCAGCGGCCCGTCGAGGTAGTGCACGGCTTCTTTCTGGCGGGCGTTGAGCTTGGTCACGGCGGCATCAGGATGGTGATGGGCCGCTATTGTAGCGGCCAGTGGCGCGCGGCCAAGGCTTGATTTTCCTGGAATGATCGGGCTGGGAATGGGTAGAACGGCGCCTACGGGCTGCGCGTAGGAGCGACCACCGGTCGCGAATGAAATTAATAGCGACCGGAGGTCGCTCCTACAGGGAGGGTAGTGCGGTCACCCCAACTTGTTTTTGATGAAATTGCGCAGGGCCTGTGGTGCATTGCCCGGCTCGCGCACGCAGGTCGCAATCAGGCGCAGCAGCGGAAAACCGCTGCTGTCGAGCAGCCGGAATTGCTCGAGCATGGCGAGGGTGTGCACGCCTTCGCCCTTGAGCGCAGCACGCTGATTACGCACGATCAATCGGCCAAGCTCGTGATGATGCGAGCCGGCGCTGGTGGCAGTAGTAATAAGGTCTCCGAGGCCGGCCAGCCGGTAGGGTGTGGCGGGCGCGCCGCCCAACTGTTGCACGATAGCGGACATCTCGTGCAGGGCCGTGACCGCGAGCAAGCCGCGCGTGTTATCGCCGAGATTCAATTCATCCGCCATGCCGAAGGCCATGGCGTAGACGTTCTTGAGAATGGCCGACCAGGAAAGCCCGGTGATGTCGCGCGCGGGTTCGAGGCGCAGGGCCGTGCCGCGGTAGAGGGCGGCGATGCGTTCATAGGCAGCCGCCTCCGCTGTGCCGCACTCGGCAAAGGCCGGCTTGCCGGCGCGGATTTCCTCGGAGATCATCGGCCCATAGAGCACCGCGACGCGCGCGGCGCCCACGGCCTCGGCCAGCACCGCGGCCGGGAGGCGACCACGCTCATCCAGGCCCTTGGCGATGGTCAGGCAGAGGGTTGCGCCGCGCAGCAGCGGGGCGACCTGCGCCGCGACGGCCGCATGGGCCGTGGCCGGCAGGCAAAAAAGGATGATATCGCTGTCCGGTACCACCGCTGCGAGGTTCACCGGCGCAACACCAGCGGGTGGGCGGCGCTGCCAGATGCGCAGCGGTTGATGCGCGGCGAGCAGGAATTCCATGGCCTGGCCCATCTCGCCATGGCCGAGGATCAGAACCGGGGATTTTTTCTCCTGCATCACCAGCAAACGCCTCGGGCAGGTTACACTAATTTGTGTGGGAGGATCGGCAATTTGCCGCTTTGGAGCGACACACGGGTCGAGCTGAACTGTGACAGACGCAATCTGCAAAAACAAGATCATCTTCGTGCCCGGCAAGAACCCGAAGCCGTCGCCGGAGGACCACCGCGCGCTGCTGTGGCGCTGCCTGCGGCGCGGCCTGGAGCTGGTTGACCCGAGCGGCGCGCAGCGCATGGCGGCTCATCCCGACTGCTTCCAGCTCGTCTCCTGGAACGCAATTTATTATGGTCAGGTGAAGGATGTGGACGAGGACGTGCCATGGATCGAAGCGCTCTGCCACAAGACCGGGCCGGACGCCGCGGACGTGCGCGAGGCGCTGTCCTGGCGCAACAAACGCGCGCGCGTCCTGTACACGCTCGGCGATCTCTTTCCGGCCTTGATCCCGCTGCTCCCGGACCCGGCGGTCAAGAGCACGATCCGCGAAACCGAGCGCTATTTCCGGAATCAGGGCAGCATCGGCACACACGTGCGCGAATTGCTCAAGGCGCCGCTGCGCCAGGCGTTCGCCGCCGGCGATCGCGTGCTGGTGATCGGTCACAGCATGGGCGCGGTCATTGCCTACGATGCCCTGTGGGAACTGACCCACCTGGAAGCCAATCCCGGCAAGGTCGATCTGCTTCTGACCATCGGCAGCCCGCTCGGCATGCACTTCGTGCAGGATCGGTTGCTCGGTTTTTGCGATCCATACGGCCAGCGTTTCCCGTGTAATATCCGCCACTGGGTCAACATCGCCGCGCACGGCGACCTGACCGCCCTCGACCCGGAGGTGCGCAATGACTTTTTGCCGATGATCGAGCAGGGCTGTGCCGAGTCCATCGAAGACCGGCACCGCGGCGTATTCAATTATTTTCGCAATGACCAGGGCACGAACATGCATCGC
>CAYHES010000071.1:0-11936 GCA_964355495.1 uncultured Acidiferrobacterales bacterium | reverse complement strand
GGCGACGAGCTGTTCGATCACTACCGCCACACGCTTGAAGCGCTGGGCAACCAGAAGGGCTTGCTCGGGCTGATCTTCAGCAAGTCGCACAACAAGTTCCAGGACCCGGCCAAGCTGCGGCGGCTGATCGTAGACCTCATCGACAAGGAAACCTGGGTGTCGATGAGCGCCGACGTGAAGGGCGATGCCTACGAAGGCCTGCTGGAAAAGAACGCCCAGGACACCAAGTCCGGCGCCGGCCAGTACTTCACCCCGCGCCCGCTGATCCAGGCGATTGTGGATGTCATGGCCCCGAAGCCGGGCGAGACCGTGAGCGACCCGGCCTGCGGCACTGGCGGCTTTCTGCTCGCGACGCACGACTATGTGGTGAAGCACAATCCAAACTTGACCATGAATTTGTGTACAACTGAAGGCACTTAGGATGAATACGCTACGCCTCTTTTCCAATACAGCCACCAACCTGCCGGCTGGCACGGCGTGGTATCTCGCCGATCTGGGCGAGGCGCGCGGCCAGCAGGAGCTGTTCACACGCCAAGCTCCGCAGCGCTTGAAGACGCTGCGTGAACATGCGCTGATTGAAAGCGCGGTGTCGAGCAACCGCATCGAGGGCGTGACGGTGGAGCCCGGCCGGGTGCGCGAGTTGATTCTCGGTCAGCCGTTGCTGCGCGACCACGATGAGGAGGAGGTGCGTGGTTACCGCGACGCCTTGACCTTGATCCACGAGAATCCCGCTGCACTGCTGGTGAGCGATGCTACGATCCAAAAACTGCACGCCCTGACGCGCGGCGAGATTTGGGATGCGGGCAAGTTCAAGGATAAGGATGGCGACATCATCGAACGCTATCCGGATGGCAGTGAGCGGGTGCGGTTTCGCACCGTGTCGGCGGCCGAGACGCCGGCGCGCGTAACTGAGCTGGTGGCAGATTGGCAACGCTGCCTCGACGAACGCTGGATTCACCCGCTGATCGCGCTGACGACGTTCAATCTGGATTTTCTCTGCATTCACCCGTTCCGCGACGGAAACGGGCGCGTGTCGCGCCTGCTGTTGTTGCTCCAGTGTTATCACCTGGGCTACGAGGTGGGGCGTTACATCAGCCTGGAACGGTTGATCGAGCAGAACAAGGCGCGTTACTACGAGACACTGGAGCAAAGCTCGCAGGGTTGGCACGAGGGCAAGCACGACCCGTGGCCGTACATCAATTATCTGTTGTTCATTCTCAAGACGGCGTACAAAGAATTCGCCGAGCGCGTAGGCGACATCAAGGCGCCGCGCGGCGCCAAGACAGACCAGATCGTGGCGGCGATTGGACGCTTTGTCGGGGAATTCACGGTGAGCCAGTTGGAGCAAGCCTGCCCAGGCATTAGCCGGGACATGATCCGGCGGGTGTTGCGCGAGCAGCAGGCGGCCGGGGTCATCGAATGCCAGGGACGTGGGCCGGCGGCCCGGTGGCGGAAGAAGGGGTAATAACCCCTTAGTTGGGGTAATAATGAGGGTAATAGCCGTAGCCGCACCAATCGACCATTAACTCTGACCACCGAGTTTCAATTGGCCGATCAGAAAGGTTTCAATCAGCCGGAGCCATCGCGCTTCCGATAAAGGTGCTTTGGAGCATGAAATGAATACCGCCAGCATTGTTCAGAAATTATGGAACTACTGCAACGTCCTGCGCGACGACGGCATGTCGTACGGTGACTACCCCGGATCAAGTCCGGGGCAGGCTAACAGCGGACAGCTTACCTATTTGCTGTTCCTCAAAATGGCCGACGAGCGCACTCGGCAACTGCTCCTCGGCTTTGGCATCCTGCGTCGCCCTAACTCCTGCATCCATGCAGTCGTGCGTTGCGCTACCTCCCGCCATCCATGGCGGTCGCAGGTGCCGTACAACCAGAAGAGCCCGGTGCCCGAGAAGTACAGCTGGCCGAGCCTCACCCCAGCCCTCTCCCGCAAGCGGGAGAGGGGGATTTTGTTTGGTGGCGACGAGCTGTTCGATCACTACCGCAAACTTGGAGGCGCTCCGGCTTTATGAGCGAAAGAAGGATTTTGATTATTGCCGGGCCGAATGGCGCGGGGAAAACAACGTTTGCGCAGGAGTTCCTGCCCGGCGAGGCGGGATGCCCGATTTTTGTAAATGCCGACCTTATTGCAGCCGGTTTGAGTCCGTTTACACCGGAGCTGGCGGCGGTGCGGGCGGGTCGCATCATGCTCGATCAGATTCATGAACATGTTCGCAAAGGCGAAAGCTTTGCTTTCGAAACAACGCTGAGCGGGCGGATTTACATGCAACTGATTCCTCGTTGGCAAGCGCAGGGATATGTCGTGAAGCTGTTCTTCTTACAGCTGCCTTCACCGGAAATGGCAATCGCGCGCGTGCGCCAGCGGGTGGCGGTGGGTGGACACAATGTCCCGGAGGACGTGATTCGGCGGCGTTTTGATGCCGGACTGCGTAATTTCAGGCAGGTGTACCAGCCGCTGGTGGACGAGTGGGTTCTGTACGATAATTCTGGTGACGAGCCGGTTCGTTTGAACGAGGGGTACAAGTCATGAGAAATGAGGGCAAGAAGGAGCACGCGCCTGCGCGCGACCCGGACCTAGTGAACTCCGAAGCCGCGTTGCGCCGCGCGGTAACCCGCGCACGCGAACAGGCGCGGCGTTCCGCGGGCTATGTTGTGGTTTTCCGAGAGGGCAAGATTGTGGAGGACTGGGTGAGCAAGCGTGTTGCCTGACAAAGTGATACACCCGCTAACGGGGCTCTTCGGAGCCCCGTGTTGTTTGCGCGGGGTCTATCGGGCGGAGTCCGGCTTCTCCCGGAGGGAGAGGGGGAATGAAGAAAAAATGGCCAACGAGCCTGCCTGCACCTGCCAGTGCGCAGGTAAACCAGGCGCCGGAGATTGATTGGCCGTGACCACGCGCTATGACCCGCACGGTGTTGAAGCCGAGTTCGAGCCAGGTTCACGCGGGCGTGTGCTGTGCAACGCGCTTGGCATTATCCGCGTGCGCGACATGCAGCTCGCCGAGTCACAGGCGTTGTGTCTCGCGCAACGGCAGGCGATTGATACGTTCTCCGATGACCACCGCTTTACCGCCGAGGACATTCGCTCGTTGCACCGGATGTGGTTGGGGCCGATTTATCCGTGGGCGGGCGAGTATCGGTCAGTGAACATCGGCAAGGGTGGATTCCAGTTCGCCGGTGCGCACCTGATTCCCGGGTTGATGTCAAAATTGGAACGGGGCGTGCTCGCCCGTTTCACGCCGTGCCAAGAGCCGGAAGTGGCGGAGGCGTTGGCAGCGGTGCATGCCGAGCTGATTCTGATTCACCCGTTTCGCGATGGGAATGGCCGTCTGGCCCGCTTGCTGGCGCTGTTGATGGGATTGCAAGCCGGGTTGCCGCCGCTGGATTTTTCACCGCTGGATGGACGCGGCAAGAAGCGCTACATCGCCGCCATCCATGCCGCCATGGGGCGAGACTACCGGCCGTTGGCGACGGTATTCGAACGGATTATCGAGCGGACCCGGAAGCGCGCCGCTTCCAGTAGGTAATGAATGCCTGAGAGTTCTCGGGTTGCAGGCTGCGTGCACCGGGCTCGAAGGGTTTGCGGATACCTTCGACTGCGGAGGATGTCTTCGCAGAGATCAAAAGACCCGCTCGCGCCTTGGCGGGGGAGCGCAGGAAGCGATTTGATTTGGAGAGTTTCATAAAACAAGTTTACGCCGAAAGTGCGGTTCAGGCTACTCGGGCAGGGGACGATAAACAACCTGACGGGGGCCGGCAGACCTGTGGCGGAAGAAAGGGTAATAGCCACTTAGGTAAGGGTAATAGAGAGGGTAATAACCGTAACCGTATGAATACATCAAGCATCGTTCAAAAACTCTGGAACTACTGCAACGTCCTGCGCGACGACGGCATGAGCTACGGCGACTACCCCGGATCAAGTCCGGGGCAGGCTGACACCGAGGCCGCTCCTGCGCATCCCTGCGCCCGCGGCATTCGATCATCCTGTTCAGCACAGTTGACGTTTGCCCTCACCCTAGCCCTCTCCCAGAGGGAGAGGGTATCAAAAGGGGCGATGGCCGACGAGCGCACTCGGCAACTCGATTGCTGTTCCCGACGCAATTCTACCTCCTCCATCCATGGAGTCGTGCTCCTGCGTTGCCCTACCTTCCGCCATCCATGGCGGTCGCAGGCGCCGTACAACCAGAAGAGCCCGGTGCCTTCGATGTACAGTTGGCCGAGAGCCCTCACCCCAACCCTCTCCCGGAGGGAGAGGGAGAATTTTTATGATGGCGACGAGCTGTTCGATCACTACCGCCACACCCTGGAGGCGCTGGGCAACCAGAAGGGCTTGCTCGGGCTGATCTTCAACAAGTCGCAGAACAAGTTTGACTCGGCCCATCCCTGGGCCTCGGCCTTCGGCCGCGCTGCGCGCGCCCAATTTTGATCCAGTCAAGATTGTCAGGACCCGGCCAAGCTGCGGCGGCTGATCGTGGACCTGATCGACAAGGAAACCTGGGTGTCGATGAGCGCCGACGTGAAGGGCGATGCCTACGAAGGCCTGCTGGAAAAGAACGCCCAGGACACCAAGTCCGGCGCCGGCCAGTACTTCACCCCGCGCCCGCTGATCCATAGGTTTCAATTGGCTGCCACAAAAGGTTTCAATTAGCCGGGATCGTTTGTTACAATCGGCCGCATGGCTACCCACACCCTGATTAACCGTTTCTTGCGGCCGAGGCTGATCGAAGCTCTCGGCGATACACCGGTTGTGCTGGTGCACGGACCACGCCAGTGCGGCAAAACGACGCTGGCGCAAACCGTGCCTGGCTATGCGTACATAACCTTCGACGATGAGGTACAGCTTGCGGCGGCCAAGGCCGACCCGGTGGGGTTCGTGACCGACCTGCCCAACAAGGTGGTGCTGGACGAGGTACAGCGCGTGCCCGAACTGTTCGCGTCGCTGAAAGCTGTCGTAGATCGCGGACGGCGGGCGGGGCGTTTTATTTTGACCGGATCGGCCAACGTGTTGTTGGCGCCGAAATTGTCGGACTCTCTGGCCGGGCGGATGGAGCTACTGCGGTTGTATCCGCTGGCGCAGTGCGAAGTTGCTGGAGCGTCTTCGCGTTTTATCGATGTTCTGTTCTCTCGGGGTTTCAAGGCGCGGCAGTTTGGCCGTCTGGGCGTGGAGCTGGCGGAACGTATTGTCGCGGGTGGATACCCCGCTGCGTTGGCGCGCGGTTCCGGTCGTCGCCGGCGCGATTGGTACCGAGCCTATATTGAAACGTTGGTGCAACGCGATGTACGGGAGCTTGCGCGCATCAGTGCACTGGACGCTTTACCGCGATTGCTGCAACTGGCTGCGGGGCAGACGGCGCGGTTGTTGAATGTGAGCGAACTGGCTGCGCCGTTCCAGTTGAGCCGCCCGACCATACGCGACTATGTGACGCTGCTGGAACGCATTTTTTTGATCGAGATGCTGCCGCCGTGGCACAGCAATCGGCTGAGTCGATTGGTGAAGACGCCAAAATTGCACATGGGCGATACAGGCCTCGTTGCGAGTCAGCTTGGCGTGGATGCGGCAGCGCTGGCGAAGGACCGTGCGTTGCTCGGCCAGTTTCTGGAGACATTCGTATTTCAGGAGCTGCGGCGGCAAGCAAGCTGGCATGAGGATGCCATCAGTTTCCATCATTTCCGCGACAAGGACGGCTACGAAGTGGACATTGTGTTGGAACGCGAAGGGCGGGACATCGCGGGAGTTGAGGTCAAGGCAGCGGCGACGGTCTCGGAGTCGGATTTCCGTGGATTGCGCAAACTCAAGGACGCGAGTGGCGCACGTTTCGCTGCGGGCGTCGTGCTTTACGATGGCGAGAGTGCAGTGCGGTTTGCGGACGATTTATTCGCGGTGCCAATCAAGGCGCTCTGGAGTCTGAAATGAATACATCGAGCATCGTCCAAAAACTCTGGAACTACTGCAACGTCCTTAGAGACGACGGCATGTCGTATGGCGACTACGTCGAGCAATTGACGTATTTGCTGTTCCTCAAAATGGCCGACGAGCGCACCAAGGCGCCGTACAACCAGAAGAGCCCGGTGCCGGAGAAGTACAGTTGGCCGAGCCTCATCAAGAAAGACGGCGACGAGCTGTTCGATCACTACCGCCACACCCTTGAGGCGCTGGGCAACCAGAAGGGCTTGCTCGGGCTGATCTTCAACAAGTCGCAGAACAAGTTCCAGGACCCGGCCAAGCTGCGGCGGCTGATCGTGGACCTGATCGACAAGGAAACCTGGGTGTCGATGAGCGCCGACGTGAAGGGCGATGCCTACGAAGGCCTGCTGGAAAAGAACGCCCAGGACACCAAGTCCGGCGCCGGCCAGTACTTCACCCCGCGCCCGCTGATCCAGGCGATTGTGGATGTCATGGCCCCGAAGCCCGGCGAGACCGTGAGCGACCCGGCCTGCGGCACCGGCGGCTTTCTGCTCGCGGCGCACGACTATGTGGTGAAGCACAATCCAAACCTGACCAAGCCGCAAAAGACCAAGCTCAAGGAGGAAAGCTTCAAGGGCTGGGAGCTGGTGCAGGCCACGGCGCGGCTGTGCGCCATGAACATGCTGCTGCACGGCATCGGCAGCCAGGACTTCGAGCCCATTGTGGTGTCCGACTCGCTGGCCGCCGACCCCGGCGACCGCTTCGACCTGGTGCTCACCAACCCGCCCTTCGGCAAGAAGAGCAGCACCACGATTGTGGGCGAAGAGGGCAAGGTCAGCAAAGAGCGCGACATCGTCGAGCGCGGCGACTTCTGGACCACCACCTCGAACAAACAGCTCAACTTCGTCCAGCACGTCAAAACCCTGCTCAAGCAAAACGGCCGCGCCGCCGTGGTCGTGCCCGACAACGTGCTCTTCGAAGGCGGCGCCGGCGAAACCATCCGCCGCAAGCTCCTGCACGAGTGCGACGTGCACACCCTGCTGCGCCTGCCCACCGGCCTGTTCTACGCCCAGGGCGTGAAGGCGAACGTGCTGTTCTTCGACAAGAAACCCGCCAGCGAAACCCCATGGACCAAGAAGCTCTGGATCTACGACCTGCGCACCAACATCCACTTCACGCTCAAGACCGACCCCTTGAAGCGCGAAGACTTGGATGAGTTCGTGAAGTGTTATAACGCGGAGAATCGGCATAGTCGCAAGGCGACGTGGGTTGATGAAAAATCCCCTCACCCTGGCCCTCTCCCGGAAGGAGAGGGGAAAAAGAAGAAGGCGACCCCTCTCCCTAGCCCTCTCCCCGCAAGCGGGGAGAGGGGATTAAGCGGACGCTGGCGTGCCTACAGCTATGACGAACTCATCAATCGCGACAAGTTGAGCCTCGATATCTTCTGGCTCAGAGACGACACGCTAGAGGATTCCAGCAATCTCCCGGCGCCCGATGTCCTGGCTGCGGAAATCGTGGCAGACCTGGAAGCGGCGCTGGAACAGTTTCGGGAGATAGCAGGTGATCTGGGCAACGAACCGCCCAAGGCAGGTTGATGGGTGTTGCTGTTTCGGCTACATTCGTAGCTGAAATGAGAACAAAGCCCCCCACCGACCTTGGAATCCTGTTTTTTGGCGCCTACCGCCGCCAGGTGCTGGGCCTGTTGTTGCTGCACCCGGATGAATCGTTCCACCTGCGCGAGATCGCGCGCGCCACAAATACCCAGCCCGGAACATTGCGCCGTGAGCTGACGCAGCTGGCGGAAGCCGGCGTGCTCAGCCGCGAGAAGGTGGGGAACCTTGTTCGCTACAAGGCGGATACTGCCTGCCCGATATTTGACGAGCTGCGGGGAATCCTGAAGAAAACGGCGGGCGTGGCGGATGTATTGCGGGAGGCGCTGGCGCCGCTGGGGCACAAGATCTCGGTGGCTTTCATCTATGGTTCGATCGCGAGCGGCGCAGAGCGTCGCGTGAGCGACATTGATGTTATGGTTGTCGGGAGCGCGTCGTTCGAAGAGGTCGTGGGGGCGTTGCACGCCAGCCAAGAAAGGCTGCGCCGGGAGATCAACCCGAATGTCTACAACCTGGCCGAGTTCAAGAAAAAGGCGAATGAAAAAAGCTCCTTTGTGGCGCGTGTATTAAGGGAATCGAAACTATTCATCCAGGGGACGGAACATGACGTTAGAAAACTTGCTGCAAATCGGAAAGCTAAAGCCGCATAAGACCACGCGCGAAGAAGTCGCCAGGTTGCTCACTGCCATGCGGCGTAACCTGAAGGACGCGCACAATGCGGAAATCAGCCCCGAGTCGCGCTTCGATATCGCCTACAAAGCCGTGATGCAAGGCGCATTGGTTGCGATGATGGCCAATGGTTACCGACCGTCAACGAATGAGCCGGGGCATCATGCGACGGTTGTTCAAAGCCTGCCCACGACGGTTGGGCTGGCGAATGAGCGGATGATCGTCCTCGATCAGCTTCGTAAAAAAAGAAACCTGAGTGACTACAGTGGCGCCGGCATTGCCGAAGAAGAGGCGGCAGCCTGCGTGCGTGCGGCGGAAGAGCTGGCTTCAACGGTGGAGAAGTGGCTCCTTGCGAAACGCCCGGATCTGGTGGGCCGCGCGTAGGACAGAGTCAGACGGCGGATAGAACGGCTATTTGCCGAAATTATCGAGCGGAGCCTTGCGGTTTCTTGAGCGTGTGGGGTTGTTGCCTTCAATCAAGGTGCGCGCGATGGACTCAACCGAGGCGCCGGTTTCAACGGCCGTGGAACTGGAGACATTGGTAATCAGCGCTTTGCGGAATTTCTCCGGATCGCGCAGATACGGGTTGGTCTCGATGAGCGACTTCTGTTTCATGTGCAAATTAGAGCAGAGGGCGGACTCTATCCCCAGACGCATAGTTCGTGTCTCCTGACCTTCGATGTCGCGGGTCTGTCCTTAGTCGCGCTGCAGCGCGGCACGGATGCGGTTGCGTGCCGTGACCGAGAGGGTTGCCCCGCCCGGCAGGGTGTCGGACTGCGCCAGACGGCGCCCGGCAGCGCGCAGGACCTGAAGGTGCTTCTCGAATTGCGTGCAGCCCCGGCAGTAGAGGAGATGCAGGCGCACGGCCAGACGCTCCCGCCAGGGGAGCTCCTGGTCACAGGCCTTCGAGAGCAGCAGCGAAACTTCTTTGCAGGACAGCATCAAGGATTCTCCGCCGCGGCGCCGAACCAGCGCTGTTCCAGACACTCCCGGAGGCGCAGGCGGGCACGATGCAGCATGACCCACACATTCGACGGCTGCGCCGCCAGCGCCTTACACAGCTCTTCGGTGGACAGGCCATCGACCTCGGTCAGGGTAAACGCCTGCGCCTGGCGTGCCGGCAGGCCTGCGAGGCAGTCCTGAAAGACCTGCCAGAATTCAGCCTGTTCCAGGGCACTGTCCGGTTGGGACCAGGCAGACGGGGGGTGCGCCCAGTGGTCGTTGTGTTGCGCAAACAGGGCATCGATGGCCTCGTCCGTGTCGGCCATGTCCGGCAATGGGGTTTCCCGGCTGCTGCGCCGGAAGTGATCGATGATCTTGTTCTTGAGAATGGCGATCAGCCAGGTGCGCTCCGCGGCCTGGCCGGCGAAGCTGTCTTTCGCGCGCCACGCGGCGAGCAGGGTTTCCTGCACCAGGTCTTCGGCGGTCGTCGGGTTGCGCACGCGCAGCAACGCGAAGCGGTACAGGCTGTCACCATGCAGGTCCAGCCACGTCGCCGGATCGGAGCGCCTCCCGGGTGTGTCATTCATGTGTGCTGGGTTCCTGCGATCCATGCCGGTTGGCATGCTCGCTGATGCCATTCCGGTTGGCAAGCCACTCAGGCGGTGTGGCGGGCGACCGCCGGTGCCGTGGCCGGTTCGTAAACGCTGTAGTCGACGTGCGTGCGCCGGGCATTGAACATCGCCACGTGCGCGCGCTGCAGGAGGACTTCGGCCTGCTCGCCGTGCGCCGGGTAGAGCGCAATGCCGATGCTGGCGGAAAGATGCAAGGCCTGGCCATCGAGCGCGATGGGTCGGTCCAGGGCCTGCAAGATGCGATGCAGCGGCAGAATGGCATGCGGCAGGTCGGCGTTCGGCAGCAGCACGCCGAACTCGTCGCTGCCGAGACGCGCCGCCGTGTCGGAGCGGCGCAGGTTCTCGCCCAGGTAGCGGGTCATCTCGCGCAGCACGCGATCGCCGGTTTCGCGGCCATGGCTGGCGTTGATTTCCTGAAAACGGCTGAGGTTTATCACCATCACCACCACGGTGGATGCATGCCGTTTGGCGTTGTGCAGGGCATGCTCGATGCGATCCAGGAACAGGCTGCGCGTCGGCAACTCGGTGAGCAGGTCGTACAGTGACTGATGCTCGCTCTGTTCGGCCTGCAGTTTACGTTGTGTGATGTCGGTTGCCGATCCGGTGAGGCGCACCGGCTTGCCGTGCTTGTCCCACAGGATTTTGCCGCGTTCCAGCACCCAGATGTATTCGCCGCGTTTGGCGCGCAGGCGGTGTTGCGATGAGAAATGCGGGCTGCGGCCTTCGATGTAACTGTCGAGGATGGCGAGCACCAGCTCACGGTCGTCGGGATGGATGCGGTTCTTCCATTCGTCGATCGTATTCTCAATTTCACCGTCGTAGCCGACATAGCCGAGGATTTCCTTCCAGCGCGGCGAGAAATACACCTCGCCGGTTTCCATGTTCCAGTCCCAAATGGCGTCGCTCGTGCCACTCACCGCGAGCACGAAGCGCTCCTCGCTCGCGCGTTGCGCCGCTTCCGCGCGCCGGTAGCGGCGCGTGAAGACAGCGAGTGCCGCGAGCAGGGCGACGAGGATCAGCAGTATCGCCGCGAGCAGCTTCAACCACAGATTCTTGCGCTCCACCTCGCGCGCCAGGCGCGCGGCCCGGAGGCCGGGGTCGAGGGCGGCGGCGGGGGTGAACAGCCGGGTGCTGAAGGCGGTCTCGCCGAAGCGGGCAATCAGGCCCTGTCCGGCATCCGAGGTCAGGTAGTCGCGGAACTGCTGTGCCTTCTCCGCCTGTGCGCCGGCCACGCGCTCCGGGTTCACCACGATGGCAGTGTAGGTGTTGCGCAACAGCGGGTGATCGCGGTAGAGCGGCACGATATGGCCAGCCAGCAACTCGCGATTGGCAAGCCAGGTACCCATGTTGGCGAGTGCATAACTCTCGAACTGCGCCGCCTGGTGCAGGGTCGCCATGGCACTGGCACCGGTGATTTCATATCCCGGCCAGTCGGGCGTAATGCCGGCCGCATTCCAGAGCTGCACGAGTTTCAAATGGGTGCCGGATTGCGGCGCCGGGGCGAGAAACGGCACCCGTGCGAGCGCCATGCGCTTGAGTGCCGTGAGCAGGTCAGGCGCGCGTGCAAGTTTCAGGGGGTCGGAGGGCGGGCCGAAGATGGCGAACTCATCGTACATGAATTGCACGCGTTCCTGCCCGAAACCCTGTTCGACGAATTTTTCTTCGCTCGGACGATGATGGGTGATGACGAGATCGGCGCGCCCTTGCCGGCCATCGTCGAGCACCGCCAGCGCGCCACCGGTGCGCACCTCGACGGCGATGTCCGGGTGGCGGGCATGAAACTTGTCGGCCAGTGCCTGGATGAGGCCGGTGTCCGTGACAGTGGCCGCCGCGGAAATGCGTAACGGCTGTGCAGGCGGATCGGCTTGCGCCATGGCGATGACCGCCCCACCCAGCAGCAGCCCAAGTGCCACCCAGCACAAGGATGTGTGAGAGCGACCGCCGGGGATGTCCAGCGGTCGTCGGCAGCGGATGGTGTCCGCCGGGCTGCGGGATTTCCTTCTAGACAACCGACCCCCTGTCCTGTGAACGTTGGCCTGAACCAGCATTATCATTATTAGTATAGATGGGGCGGCTGGCGATAACCCTGAGCGCCCGCAGCTCGTGGTCCTGGCGCTAGTGTAGTGTTGCACTCTTGAAGGAACATTGCTTGTTCGTCATGTAGGTC
>CAYHES010000070.1:0-12126 GCA_964355495.1 uncultured Acidiferrobacterales bacterium | reverse complement strand
AACCATTGCCAGGCGAAGTCCCGAAAGAGCGGTAAACCTTCTGCTGAGGTATGCCCGGTTTCCGATGTCTCGAAATAATGAACGCGCGTACTTTGAGGAAAGTATTTGCAGTACTCAAACGTGCCAAGGAAGATCTCTGCCTCGATCTGCTCAAGTAGCTTGGACATCCGCCTGCGGTTCGCAGGAGTGTCAGGCAGTGTCGTCTGTTCGCGGCAGCGCTTACCGCGATAACGGAAGTCAAAAAACAGTGTCGCGCTGCCAGAGCGGGCGCGAATGCTACCCATTGCAGACGCCACCGCGCGTGAGCGGGATCACGACAGCGAGCTGGCCGGTGCTTGCGGCCATGTCACGCTGGATCGTCTCCCAGATGTAAAGAATCCGGCGTCGGCCAAAGGGGCGGATGTAGTGCACTCCCTCGACAAATACAGTGTCTTTCAGGGATTCGCGGATATAACGTGGGTCGTACTTGATGCGCTGTGCCAACTCCTCGGTTGTCAGGTAAGTCGGGTTTGGTTCAGCCATATGATGAACATCCTCGTCTTATGTAGCGTAAACGCATCGTATAACGCACAAAAGAGACTGTCAAGCACCTTCGATGAATTTATGCTACAAAAGACTCGCCCGATCTATATATGGTCGCCTTCAAGGCCAAACGGACAGCCTGTGTTTTACGTGAAGGACAGGGAATTGCTGACTTTGTCAGGAGCGAATGAGCGATGATTCGGTTTCGCCTGAAAGAAATGATTGCCGACTACCAATTCAATGAGGGGCGGCGTATCACGTTTGATGAGATTGCCAAGGCCACCGGGATTCATCGCACCACGCTTTCCAAGATTGCCAATCAGGTGGGCTACAACACCACAACCGACAATCTCGATGGTCTCTGCGAGTTTTTCGGCTGCAGCCTCGGTCAACTCATCGAGTACGTTCCGGGAAAGCGAAAGAAAAAGTAAGGCGCTCGCCCAAGTGACAATATGAACGCCTCACTGGTGCTGGACCGTGCATTGGCCGTACGTGTATCCGAAGATTTCGTCAGCGACGCGCAGAGAGCAGAGAAGGGTTCGAATTTGGGCACAGCAGGGCAGGCGTCAAAGAATGATCCCTGCCGGGGTCGGGTAGGGATCAAGCTTAATTCCGCTCGATCAAGCTGGGCACCGTTTGGGCACGGTTTGGGCACGGAGACGGTCGCCTGCCGCGATGCAGATTCCTGGACTTGCACAATCACTTGATGGGGAAAGGGAAAGATGGTGGGCGATGCAGGGATCGAACCTGCGACACCTGCCGTGTGAAGGCAGTGCTCTACCGCTGAGCTAATCGCCCGAAAAGCGGCGCAAGTTTACGCTGCTGCTGCGCGCCCGGTCAATTTTCACGCTGGGGATGGCCGGGCACCGGAAATTCCCGCGGATGGAGGTTCGCAGGCGTGCGTCAGGCATTCCGTGCAGGCAACGGATGTGAGGACGGCAGCGTGAGGCTGGTCCCGTCTGCCATCCGTGCTAGCAGCCTGTCGGACTTAACAAAAAATCTTCGTACGATTCCACAGGTGGCACGAACGATGAATTTGCACACAGTTGTCTGTTCGGTGTCAAAGAAAACGCACACAGGCCACCCTGATACGTTTAATCATCTATGTCGGACACTTTCGCATAGAATAATTCATCATTTCTCGATCGGTTCAGGCTAAGTCCGACAGGCTGCTAGGCTAATCGATAATAATGTTGATGGCTGACCTTTGCTGTTTTTAAGGTCGAAGGGCAGGGTGAATCGATGCCGGAGATCAGGCCGGGTGTTTTCCCGGTGCGCAACCAGGCCGTCTCGGCGGAATCATTTTCTCGCCAGTTTCGCCATTACATCCTGCTGACCTGGAATGTCCCGCCGGTGTTCGGGCTCGCGTTTCTGCTGTTCATCCGCATGTTCACGCCCGGCCAGATCCTCGCGATCATGGTCACGCCTCTCGAACCGGCCTTCATTTTCGGCAGCATGCTGTTTGCGCACTGGTATTTCCGCCGTTTTGCACTGCCGATCCGGGCCTATCTGGCGGACCCGACTCCGGCCGGTGCGCATGCGCCGTTTCCCGCGCGACTTCTGGGGGGTCTTTCTCGCCTACCTGCTGCTGGCGCCGGCCTCGGTGGTGGTGAGCGCCATGATCTATGCCGGTTTCGAGCCGAGCGCGCTGGACTGGTTCCGCATCCACCTGGTGGCGCTGATTGTTTCGATCGTCGTCGGCCTGCCGATCTTCTTTCGGATCCTCGATCTGTTCGGCCGCGCGCTCGCGGGCGCGCCGCTCGCGCGACCGCATCTCACCATCAAGACCAAGGTATTTCTGATCGGCGCGCTCGTGCCGCTGCTGATCGACACCATGCTGGTGCAGTATTACTGGGCGCGCACCGGTTATTTCACCACCGAGACCTTCGCCATGTGGCTGCTGCTCGAATTGCTGGCGATCGGCGGCAGCCTGATTTTCGTGCGCAGTTTCGGGCAATCGTTGCAGCCGCTGCAGAATTTTATCCAGAAGGGCGCGCAGGTCGATGATGCCGAGATTGCCGCCATCAGCGCTCAATCCACCGATGAGCTCGGCGTGTTGGCCGATGATTTCCGCGTGCTGTTGGCGGAGCGCCGCCAGGCGGAGGAGGCACTGCACCGCGAGAAGGAACTGGCGCAGGTCACGCTCGCGTCCATCGGCGACGGCGTGATCACCACCGACAACCAGGGCCGGGTGGTATTTTTGAATGCGGTAGCGGAATACATGACCGGCTGGGTGCTGGGCCAGGTAAAGGGCCGGCCGCTGGCCGAAATCTTCAATATCGTGAACGAGCTGACGCGCAAGCCGGCACTCGATCCGGTGGCGCGCTGCCTGCGCGAGGGACACATCGTCGGGCTGGCGAATCACACGGTGCTGGTGCGCCTGGACGGGCGCGAGTTCGCCATCGAGGATTCGGCGGCGCCGATCCGCGACCTGCGGGGCGACATCGTCGGCGTGGTGCTCGTGTTCCACGACGTGACGCGGGCGCGCGAGATGGCCAATCGCCTGTCCTGGCAGGCCAGCCACGACATGCTGTCCGGCCTGTTTAACCGCATGGCCTTCGAGGAACGCCTGCGTCTCCTGCTGCAGTCACCCGCGGGCAGCGGCACGGATGCGCATGTGCTGCTGTACATCGATCTCGACCAGTTCAAGGTGATCAACGACATCGCCGGACACATGGCCGGCGACGAAATGCTGAAGCAGATCAGCGGCATCATGCAACAGCAGGTGCGCGACACCGACTTGCTGGCGCGCCTCGGCGGCGACGAATTCGGAGTCATCCTCACGCACTGCGATCTGGCGCATGCCCGGCGGGTTGCCGATTCCATCCATCAGGCGCTGGACGCGCTGCGTTTTCGCTGGAACGAGCGCGTGTTCCATGTCGGTGCCAGCATCGGCGTGCTCGAATTCCGCACCGGTCAGCACAGCATTACCGAGCTCATGAGCGCCGCCGACATTGCCTGCTACGCCGCGAAGCACGCCGGGCGCCGGCGCACGCATGTGTACGAGGCCGAGAACGTGCACATGCAACAGCATCGCAGCGAGATGGACTGGTCGGCGCGCATCACCGAGGCCGTGGAGCACGACCACCTGGTGCTGTACGGCCAGGCCATCATTGCTCTCAATGGCAACGCGGTCGGGAATGGCCTCCATTTTGAAGTGCTGGTCCGGCTGCAGGACGGTGACAACGGGCTGGTGCTGCCGGAGGTTTTCCTGCCGGCGGCCGAACGTTATGGCCTGATGCCGGTGGTGGATCGCTGGATTATTGCCCGCAGCTTTTCGATAGTTGCCGAATGCCTGCGCCGCGATGGAACATCCGCCATTGCGCAATGCGCCATTAATCTGTCCGGCGCGACCCTGGGCGACGAGTCGCTGCTGCCGTATATCAAAAGCCAGCTCACCCTGCATCACCTTCCGGCCAGGCTCTTCTGTTTCGAAATCACCGAAACCGCCGCGATCTCCAATTTCCAGGCGGCGCTGCATCTCATCCGCGAACTCAAGGCATTGGGTTGCCGTTTTGCGCTGGATGACTTTGGCAGCGGCATGTCGTCGTTTTCGTATTTGCGCAGCCTGCCGGTCGATTACCTCAAGATCGATGGCCAGTTTGTACGCGGCATGCTGGAAGACCCGGTGAACCGTACCCTGGTCGGCAACATCAATGACATCGGCCACCTGCTGGGCAAGCAAACCATTGCCGAGTATGCCGAAGACGCGGCGACCGTCGAGGTGCTGCGCGCGCTCGGCGTGGACTACGCCCAGGGCCATGGCATCCATCGGCCGGAGGCGCTTGCCGGTCTGTTGCGCGGCGCCACCAGGTAGTGACTCGGGCGCAGCTGGTTTGATCCCGGTCAGAGATTCGCCGGGAGTGACGTGCCAAGCTGATTTTCAAATTAAGCATGCCACGCACCAGAATCAGGAGGTCCGCCATGTCACAAGCGACTGCAACAGTACGCGAAAGAATTCAGGCGCAGGGTTTCTGTGGTCTGGAAGACGCAACCTATAAACAGATCAATTATCCTCTGCGTCTGTCTCCCGCCATCTGCATGGTCTGGGCGGCGGTAGGAACGGCGCTCGCCTCGGCAACGATCCTCTGGGCCTTGGTTCCATTCGCCGCACTGGGGGCCATTCTCCCGGGACATCCGTTCGATGTTTTCTATAACTACGGTCTCCGTCATGTCTTCGACACACCTCCGCTGCCGCGGTACCCGATTCGCCGACGCTTCGCCTGTGTTATGGCCACACTTATGCTGGTCGCTGCGGCTTGGGGTTTCCAGGCCGGTATGCCCATGGTCGGTTATATTGTCGGCTGGTCGCTGGTGGGTGCGGCTTTTGTGAACGTGAGTACCGGCTTTTGTGTCCCTTCATTTATCTACAGGCTTGCCTTCGGCAAGATGGTCTGTAGGTAACTGGGCAGGCTAACTCGCTGGTGGCGAACGCGGTGATACGGCGCACTGTTTTCGATTGTGTCCGTGGCCCGCACCGCTCAGCCGCACGCTATAAAGGCCATAGTTGCCGGCCGGCTCGTAGAGAGGAGTCTTTTATCTCTGCGATCTAAAACTGTTCGCGTGAGATTGTCAGCATCCTGCCAGAACTCTTTAAGGCCACGGAATCACTGAATGATGCGCGTCCTCGCGGGAGACATCGGAGGCACTTCAACACGTCTGTGTACGGCTGAATGCACAGAGAGTGCCTGCCGCCCACGGCGCACGCAGCAGTTCGCCAATGCCAGGTACACCGGTCTGGCGGCGATCCTGGATGAGTTTCTGCAGCAGGAATCCGCGCCCGGCTTCGATGGCGTGTGTCTGGCCATTGCCGGCCCGGTGCACGCTACAGCGGCGGGACAGTCGGCCAAGGTCACGAACCTGCCGTGGGAAATCGAGACTGGCGCGCTCGCCCAGACCTTCGGCTTTGCGCGTATCCGTTTGATCAATGACTTCGAGGCGATCGGTTACGGGCTGCCGATGCTGGCGGCTGCCGATTTTGTGGTGCTGCAACAGGGCGACCCCGCGCCGCGCGGACCGCGTGCGCTGATCGGCGCCGGCACCGGTCTGGGGCAGGCGATTCTTGTCTGGCAGGGCGATCGGTACGCGGTGATCCCGACCGAGGGTGGGCACGCGGATTTCGGTCCGGTGGATGAACTGCAGCTTGAGCTGTCGCGTTATTTGCAGCGCCAGTGCGGTCATGCCTCGTATGAGTTGATCCTTTCCGGCCCGGGGCTGGCGCGTCTGTATGCATTCCTGCGCGCGCGTGGCGCCACCGCCGAATCGGCAACCGTGGCGCAGGCCATGCAGGCCGGGGATCCGGCGGCGGCCATTACCCAAGCGGCTCTGCACCAGGGCGATGCGCTCGCGCAACAGGCCCTGGATCTGTTCGTGCGCATCTACGGCGCCCAGGCCGGCAATCTGGCGCTGACCGCCGGTGCCACCGGCGGCATCGACATCGCCGGCGGCATTGCGCCGAAGATCGTTTCCGCCCTCGGTAAAAATTTCCTGAACGCCTTTCGCAACAAGGGCGCCATGACGAGCTATATGAGCGGTATTCCGGTGCGGGTGATCCTGAATAGCGAGGCCGGTCTGCATGGCGCAATGCTCGTCGCCAGCCGGATGCCGGGCGCCGAACCGGCCTGAGCGCAAGCGGCCGGGTATTCAGGGGCGCGCGGCGACGCGCTACACCACCGGTCGTGTCTGGAACATCCGGTAGTCCATGTCCGGAAACAGGCTGTCGCGCGCGGCGACCTCGCGCAGATAATTCTCGTCACAGCTCCCCGACTCGATCATGCCGGCCAGGCGGTCGAAACGGTGGATGTGCGTCTTGAAACGGCGCACCGCATACTCCACGCTGGTTCCGGTTTTCATGATGAACGCCCAGTCGCTCGACTGCGCGAGCAGCAGTTCGCGTGCCGCCTGATCCAGCGCCCAGCGCTGCGTGTCTCGCGCATCCGGAAAGCGCTGCACCAGGGCGCTCATGCGCTCGGCCGCGGCATGCAGGTACGGGTAGATCCAGTCATTGCTGCCGTTCAGCCAGACTTCGTGAAAGCCGCCCGCGCCCCAGCTGCACTCGGGCGGGGTGGCCGGTTGCAGATCGCCGAAGCGGTCGATGTACTCGGCCGGGGTGATGGCCTGCACATCGTGCTGGTCATAGGCCATTTTGCGCAGCAGAAAATCGATCCACTGCGGGCCTTCGAACCACCAGTGACCGAACAGCTCGGCGTCATACGGTGCGAGGATCACCGGCGGGCGGTCGAGGAACGAGGTGAGCCACTGCACCTGCTGTTGACGGTTGAACAGGAAGTGCCCGGCGTGTTCGGCGGCGCGCTCGCGCGCCCAGCCGGGATGGTACGGTTCCTTCCAGGCGGTCTTGCCGGTGATGCGGTGATACTTGAGGCCGGTGAAGGTCGAGATGCCGGCATGCCGCAGCTTTTCAATGTGCGGCTGGTGCACGTCAAAGCCGGCGTCGCGGTAGAACTCGCGGTACAGGAAATCGCCCGGATAACCCTCCTCCGCCGCCCACACCTGCTTGCTCGATTCGTAGTCGCGTCCGAACGCCGCCGGCCCGCCGGGCGTGCGGACCGGGCGGTGTACGCCATAGCGCGGACGCGGCTCGGCATTGAGCAGGCCGTGCGAATCGAGAATAAAGAACTCGATGCCGAACTCGTGCAGGATGCGGTCCACGCCCGGCTTGTAGCCGCACTCCGGCAACCAGATGCCGCGCGGCTTGCGCCCGAGGATGCGTTCGTGGGTGCGCATCGCCATGGAGAGCTGCGCGTAAATGCTTTCTTCGTTCACGGCGAGCAGCGGAAAGTATCCGTGCGTCGCGCCGCAGGTGATGATTTCGAGATGGCCGGACTCCATCAGGCGGCGGAACGACTGGCTCACGTCCATCCGGTCCTGCTCGACGAAGCGCTGTCGCAGGTGCGTGTACAGCTCGGTGTAGAACAGCACGACCGGATGAAAATTGGCATCGCCCGCGGTACGCCGGCGTTCGCCCGCCAGCGCCGCAAGCCGTTCGTCGAGATAGTTCAGGTAGCGCTGTTGCAGCAGCGGGTCGGTCATCATCGACAACAGCGGTGGCGTGAGCGACAGGGTGGTGCGGAAATGCACGCCATCGCGCACCAGCCCTTCGAAAACGTCGAGCAGCGGCAGGTAGGTTTCGGTGAGCGCCTCGAAGAACCAGTCCTCTTCCAGGAAGCGTTCGTATTCCGGATGGCGCACGAACGGCAGGTGCGCGTGCAGCACGAGTGCGAAATAACCTTTAGGTTCCAAGCTCGGTTGATGTGTAATTTTGGATTCCCTCACCCCTTGCCCTCTGCCCTCATCCCCATCCCTTCTCCCGGAGGGAGAAGGGGGCGAGCCGATGCGCGCTACGCGCGCTTTTGTTCACTCTGGGGGAGTTGGTGCGAGCCTATTGTTATCTCTGACTGCTGACGTTGCCCGGCCAGGCGAGCGCACCGCCGGGACTGCTGGCGGAGCCGGCCCAGCCAAGCTGCCTGCCGCGCTCCAGACCGCCGGCGCGCCGGTACATGTCACGGAATTGCGCGTCGCTCACCCACCAGCGACGATCGGTGCGGGTCGAGGCATACAGGCTCGGGATGCGCGCGACGCCGCGCTGGAGGATGCTGACAAATTCGCCGTCGGGCCGATAGCGGCCAAGCTGCAAATAGACCGCGCCGAGTTCGATGCCTTCCTCGACATGGAAATACCAGTGGCCGCGCTCGGTGGGCACGGGGTGCTCTTCGAGAATGGCCAGGCGGTCGCCGTTATAAGTCGCGAGGCGCAGCCGGGCGGATTGCCTGGCGTCGAGCGATGCGGCAGGCAGTATCCAGTAGCCGTGCAGCACGCCGGGTTTCTGCGGCAGCAGGCACAGCAACGGCTCACGCATCACCGGCAAACGATCGATGTCCTCGCCAAGGTCCGCGGCATAGGCCGGTTCCGGCGTGCCCGGTAGCGCGAATGCGTACTTGGCGGATTCAACCTGCTGCTCCGCCTCGGCGGCGGTCTGCGGCGCGGGTGCCGCGGATGAAACCGGAGATGGCCCGGCCGTCGTGGTGCCGGCGGGTTTACCCGGCGCGCGGCGCGGCTTTGTTTGCTTCGTAACGGCGCGCGCTGCGGCATTTCGCGACTTTGTTGCCGATTTCTCACCGGCCTTGCGTTGTTGGCCGGCGATGAGCTTGAGCAACTCATGCTTGCGCAATTTTGAGTATCCGGTCAGGCCAAGCTGCCTGGCCAGGGTGCGGAGTGCCTCGATGGTTTCTGTTTTCATAATGTATCTCCTGCTGCCTGCCGGCAGTCGCGTGCGAGCCGTGTGGCGTGATGTGGAGCGCGTATTCATCCTTCCACCGCTGTCGGCAAATGTAAAGCATGCCGGGCAGCACGGAGATTTGATCTTGATCAGAGTCTGATCCGGCGCGGCGTGTCATGCTGCTTTCATTGGACCTGAGCTGTGTGACAGAAGCAGGGGCAGAAAGGTGCCGGCGCGCACACGGTAGTACGCGCACCGGCGGGATCGGTCATATCGTGATTTCAAGGAGGCCGCATGTATCTCATGCACAAGCCGAGTGGCGATCTGGTCGAAATCCTGAATCTCGACAGATTGTTCAATCCGTTGCAGAAGGATGTCAACGGCCGCTTTCTCGCCGGTGATGAACTGCAGGCGCCAGCGGCGTTCGGAAAGGACGACCTGGTGTTTCCGTCGGGCGAAACCCTGCCGCGTTGCTGGGTCAGCCCGACGTACCAAGACAAACGCCGCGCCGTGGGAGGTTAGCATGCTGGAACACATCGTTTCCCTGCTCGGCAGCGAGGCCGAGTCGCTGCTGCGGCACGAGTGCCGGACTATCCCCAAGGAGCGTTTGCACCTGCCCGGTCCGGACTTCCTGGAACGCGTGCATGCCGACAGCGACCGGAGTGCGCGGGTGAAGCGCTCGCTGGCGGCGATTTTCCAGCACGGGCGACTCGCCGGCAGCGGCTATCTCTCCATCTTGCCGGTCGATCAGGGCGTGGAACACTCGGCCGGCGCGTCGTTTGCGCCGAATCCGGATTTCTTCGATCCCGGGAACATCGTCAAGCTCGCCATCGAGGGTGGCTGCAATGCCGTTGCCTCGACCCATGGCGTACTCGCGGCGGTCTCCCACCAATACGCGCACCGCATTCCGTTCATCGTCAAGCTCAATCACAACGAGCTGCTGACCTATCCGAACAAATATGATCAGGTGATGTTCGCCAGCGTGCAGCAGGCCTGGGAACTGGGCGCGGTCGCGGTCGGCGCCACCATCTACTTCGGCTCCGAGGAGTCGTCGCGCCAGCTGGAAGAGGTGCGTGACGCCTTCCAGGAGGCGCACGAGCTCGGCTTGGCGTGCGTGCTGTGGTGCTATTTGCGCAACGACGCCTTCAAGAAGGACGGCGTGGATTATCACCTGTCCGCCGACCTCACCGGCCAGGCGAATCATCTCGGCGCAACACTCGGTGCCGACATCGTCAAACAGAAGCAGGCCGAGAACAACGGCGGTTACACCGCGCTCAATTTCGGCAAGACCCACAAGAAGGTTTACAGCGAGCTGACCTCGGATCACCCGATTGATCTCACGCGCTACCAGGTGGCGAGCTGTTACCTCGGGCGGGTGGGCATGATCAACTCGGGCGGTGCCTCGGGCGCGAACGATCTGGCGCAGGCGGTGCGCACCGCCGTGATCAACAAGCGCGCCGGTGGCATGGGGCTGATCTCCGGCCGCAAGGCCTTTCAGAAGCCGGTGAAGGATGGCGTGGCACTGCTGAATGCCATTCAGGATGTGTATCTGGAAAAGGGCGTGACCGTCGCGTGACGGCAACAGGTCGGTACAGGCGAGAGAAGGAGTGAACCATGCAAATCCCGATTGAGATTACCCTGCGGGATATCCCGCATTCCGACGCGGTGGAAACCCGCATTCGCGAAAAGATCGAGAAGCTCGATCGCTTCCACGAACGTGTCATGAGCTGCCGGGTGACGGTCGAATCGCCCCAGCACCGCAAGCATCAGGGCAAGCTCTACAGCGTGCACATCGACATGAAGGTACCGGGCGGCGGCGAACTGGTGGTGAACCGTGCACAGAATGAGGATATCTACGTCGCGATCCGCGATGCCTTCAATGCGGCCGCGCGCCAGCTGGAAGACCATGTGCGGGTCCAGCGCGGCGACGTGAAGACGCACGATGTGCCGCACGTCGGGCGCGTGATCCAGATGTTCCCCGTGCAGGGCTACGGCTTCATCGAGACACCGGACCAGCGCCAGATCTATTTCCATCGCAACAGCGTGGCGCAACCCGGTTTTGACCGTCTTGAGATCGGCACCGAGGTCGAGTTCGTCGAGGAGATGGGCAACGAAGGTCCGCAGGCGCGCATGGTGAGCCTGGGCAAACACCATGTGCCGCTGTGAGTGTAGGCCGCGCCAGCGCGAACCGGCCCGGAGCAGGGCGCGGATCCGGATTGAAACTCACCATGCCGTAAACAGGACATGCCGCGCGCCGCGGCGCCGGCCGGTTCACCCGCAAGGAGAATGAACGCGCATGGAACTGCCTGTCATCGAGAAAGTCTACCGGCGCTACGCCAAACGCTATGATTTCTACTTTGGCGCCCTGTTCCAGCCCGGGCGCAAGGCGGTCATCGAGCGGATGCACTGCCGGCCGGGCGAGCGCATTCTGGAGGTCGGCGTCGGCACCGGCCTGTCGTTGCTGCTCTATCCGGCCGGTGTGCAGGTCACGGGCATCGATATCTCCGAAGAAATGCTGGCGCACGCACGGGCGCGTAGCGCGCGCGACGGGCTGGAGCACGTGGCCGCGCTGCTGCGCATGGATGCCGAGCACATGCGCTTTCGCGACGACCGCTTCGACAAGGTGGTGGCGATGTATGTCGTCTCGGTCGTGCCATCGCCCGCGCAATTGGTGGCGGAGATGCGCCGGGTGTGCCGGCCCGGCGGCGAGCTGTACATCGTGAATCACTTTCAACATGCCAATCCGCTCGTCGCCGGCACGGAGCGGTTGCTGGCACCGCTCTCCCGGCTGCTGGGGTTTCACCCGGATTTTCCGCTGGAAGATTTTCTTCAGCAAACGGGCCTGGCGGTGTCCGAGCGCATACCCGTGAACCTTCTCGGCTACTGGACGCTCCTGCATGCGCACAACCACAAGGCACCCGCCGCCACCGTCACCCGCAAACATGCCGCGTCCCGGATGCGCGCTGTTTGACCGGCGCACGCTGATGGCCTTGATGCTGGCGATGGTCGTGGCCTGTAACAGTCATGGTCCTGGCCGGGCCATGGCCGGTGAGCCCGATCCCGAAGCCAGCGTGTGCGGAGCGCTGCGTGAACCGCTGGCGTTCTGGGCGTTCCGGCATGGCGCGGGCAGTGTTGATGCCGGGCGCGTGGCCGGCATTGCCGATATCGAGCGTATCGCCTTCACCACCCGCGACGGCCGGCAACTGGGCGGCTACCGGCTGCGTGCGCCCGCCGCCAGCGGCTATTTGCTGGTGGCGCAGGGCAACTCCACGCTCGCCGACCAGATCGCGCGCGAGCTGCAATACTTCCGGGACCTGGGCGTTGATGTCTACCTGTACGACTACCGCGGCTATGGCCTGTCGGAAGGA